>CALCCE010000012.1 GCA_937899835.1 uncultured Flavobacteriales bacterium
ATTGGGCCTGAGCAACGAGTTTTGGGTCAGCTTTTACCTGGGCTCAACCATATATGATAAAAAATACGTGTTTGTGGCAGAGAGCATCACCGAAAACAACCTCATTTCTCTGCCCATGCTGGACAAAAAGGGCGTGATGATTCAATGAGCGGCCGCTAGCAAAAGTTGGTTACCTTTAGCCACAAGCACCAACGACCATGCTGGAAGACCTGATTCTCGAAAACGTTTTGTTTCTCGACATTGAGACGGTTCCTCAATATGCTTCTTACCAAAAGTTGCCGGACGGCGTTCGTGAGCTTTGGAACAAAAAGGCCCGGATCATAACCCGCAATGAGGAAAACCCCGATGACGAAGAAACCTACCAAAAAGCAGGCATCTATGCTGAATTTGGCAAGATCGTTTGCATTTCAGTCGGTGCGGTGGTGGTGAAGGACGGGCAATTAACTGCTCGTTTGAAGTCTTTTTTCGGGCACGATGAAAAAGCGCTACTTTCTGATTTTGCCGAGTTGCTCAACCGGCGGTACAACCAACCTCGCCAACACCGTTTGTGTGGCCACAACGGCAAAGAATTCGACTTTCCTTACCTCAGCCGCCGAATGCTCATCAACGGCATCAAGCTTCCTGAACTGCTAAATACGGCAGGAAAAAAACCCTGGGAGGTAAGCCACCTCGACACAATGGAGCTTTGGAAGTTTGGCGACTACAAAAGTTTTACCTCGCTGCCTTTGCTGGCGGAAGTCTTCAACATTCCCACCCCCAAAGACGACATTGACGGCAGTGATGTAGGTGCGGTGTATTGGGAAGAACAAGATCTCGACCGTATTGCTGTTTACTGCCAAAAAGATGTGCTGGCGGTGATTCAATTGGTGCTGCGCTACCGCAGGCAAGACCTGATTTCTCCCGAAAATGTGTTCGAAGCCTAAGGCCTCTTTTCGATTTCCCTTTGATATGATTTCTGTTCGTCTTTCCATCCTTCTTTTTTTCTCCGTTTTCCTATTCGGCTGTGGCGGAACACCGAGCGTTCCCGAGCAGCTGCTGGGCGCTAACCAGGGCTTGATGCGTGGTTTTTCCATGGGCGACTCCCAGGAAAAGATATCCGCTCAGGAATCGCTTCCGCTGAGTGCCCACCAACCGGCGTATAGCCATTATTACCTTCCGCTTGGTAGAAACGACTCCGCTGCGGTTACCTACTCCTTCAATCAAGATGGCTTATACAACGTCATTGCCAGTATTTACCTCAGTGATACCAGCCGGTGTCAACCTATTTTTAAGGAGTTTGTGGCGCGTTTTCAAGGAAAGTATGGAGCGCCACAATCGGCCGATCAGCTGGCCTACTCGTGGCTTACTCCCAACCAGGAGACGGTGAAATTGGTAAAGGAAACCAGCCTGCTGGGCATCGGTACCATTGCCTTGTACCTGGGCAACGATTTTTTCATGGCCGACCATATTTTGGGCGCTTCCGGAGGAGAATTTCGGGGAATGTCGATGGGCATGACTGCGGACCAAGTAAAGGCCCGGGAATCAGGCACGCCAATGGACGAGGATGAAGATTACCTCTACTACGATTACCGCCTGAACCTCACCGATTCCTACACGTTAACGTATTCGTTTGACCGAAAAGGCTTGTACGAGATTCAGGTAGATGCCTATTTTGAGGACAGCAAGGAAGATGCTTCGGTATTGAGTGCACTGCTGTTGAATCACCTGAGTCAACTCCACGGCCAGCCCGAAGAGCAACCCGACGGACAGAACACCTGGACCTTAAAGTCTCCCCACTCCGATGAAATGGAACTGTCGCTTAAAAACGAAAGCGGTCTTTTTCCAGTGGGAAAAGTCTCGGTAGCTGTTTACGATTGGGTAAATTAAAAGCTAAGTTCGTGTTTGGGGTAAACATTCATCAAATCTCCCCGTAAGTTGGAGGCACTATGGAAGCTCCTTTGCTGTTGGAAGTTGAAAATCTGGTGACCGAATTCCGTTCGGAAGAGGAAACCGTTCGTGCAGTAAACGACATCAGCTTTGCCCTGCACCGGGGAGAAACCATTGGCATTGTTGGAGAATCCGGCTCTGGAAAGTCGGTTACAGCGCTTTCGGCAATGCAATTGGTGCCACCTCCCGGTCATGTGGTGAAGGGCGCCATCCGCTACCACGGAGCCAACGGAGTATCAACCGACCTGCTGAGCCTGGACAATCGCGCGATGCGCCAATACCGGGGCAAAGAGCTGGCCATGATCTTTCAGGAGCCCATGACTTCCCTCAACCCGGTTTATACCTGTGGTTTTCAGGTAATGGAGGCTTTGCTGGTACACCAAAAACTGAGCAAAAAGGCGGCTAAGGCGCGCACCATTGAGCTGTTTCGGGAAGTGCAGTTGCCACACCCGGAAAGTATTTTCGACAGCTATCCGCACCAAATCTCGGGCGGGCAAAAACAACGGGTGATGATTGCCATGGCCATGTCTTGCCAGCCGTCGGTGCTCATTGCCGACGAACCCACTACCGCACTGGACGTAACGGTTCAAAAACACATCCTCGACCTCATGGTCGATTTGCAAGCCCGCCACGGCATGGGGATCCTTTTCATCAGCCACGACCTGGCAGTGGTTGCCGAATTGGCCGATCGGGTGCTGGTGATGTACAACGGAAAAATTGTAGAGCAGGGCAAGGTCTACGATATCTTTTCTAACCCGCAACACGCCTATACTAAAGGCTTGCTGGCTTGCCGACCACCGCTTGACAAGCGCCTCAATTTTTTGCCTACAGTCTCTAATTTCATGCAGGTTTCCAACATTCATGTGCGGGAAAACAGCCTGTCGATTTCGGAGATTATCGATACGTTGGAGGAGACTCCTGAGGAGCGCAAAAAGCGACTGGAAGGCATTTATGCGCAAGAACCGGTGTTGAAGGTAGAACACCTGAAAACCTGGTTTCCCATAAAGAAAGGCGTTTTTGGACGCACCAAGGGCTACGTGAAGGCCGTAAACGATGTTTCTTTTGAAGTTTACCCGGGAGAAACCTTAGGTCTGGTAGGCGAATCGGGTTGTGGAAAAACCACCCTTGGGCGATCGATTCTTCGGTTGATCGAACCCCACGAGGGCAAGATTGCCTATGGTGGAAAAGACCTTTTTTCGCTGAGCAACCGACAATTGCGCCACTTGCGCAAAGATTTGCAAATCATTTTTCAAGATCCGTTTTCTTCGCTCAACCCCCGGATGAGTGTTGGAGAGGCCATTTTAGAACCGATGAAGGTGCACCGAATCGGAAAAAACGATGAGGAGCGGAAAGAAAAAGTGATGGCACTTTTGGAACAAGTGAACCTGAAGCGCAACCACTACGGTCGTTACCCGCATGAGTTTTCGGGAGGCCAGCGACAACGGATCTGCATTGCGCGTGCACTGGCCCTGGAGCCGCGCTTTATCATCTGCGATGAGTCGGTTTCTGCGCTGGATGTTTCGGTACAGGCCAAGGTGCTCAACCTGCTCAACAACCTGAAGCAACAGTATGGGTTTACCTACATTTTCATTTCACACGACCTCTCGGTAGTGAAGTTCATGGCCGACCGCATGCTGGTGATGAAAGAGGGAAAAATAGAGGAATTGGGCGATGCGGATGAAATTTACACCAACCCTAAATCTGACTATACCCGGCAGCTGATCGATGCCATTCCCAAAGGGCGGTTGGAAGACATTGAACAAGCTCAAAAGGAGCGATCGGAACGCAAAGCATAAAAGCGAATCGAGGGCCCGCTTCTTGGCACCCTCCAAGCAAAAAGCTTTCTAATCTCCACCTGACTTTTACATTTGGACCATGGGCGCATCCCGAAAGGTGGTTTTCTGCAGCATTTATTTCCGGATAGTGTTTCTTTCACGGAGTTCTCGATACGGCTGCTCTGTGCCGTACAGGAAGACAATTACGCTATATTGATTCAACCTGAGGGCTTGATCCATGGCTTTTACCCGGAGCTGAAAAAAGCCATGGAGCTGCAAATTGAGGCAGAAAACAAACAAATCGACGTACTACTACTGAGCGGGTCGGTGCTGAACAAGCTCTATGAAATCATCAAAACAGAAATGCAGCAGCAGCTTCCAAGACGTTTTGACTGCCCGGTTGTTATCAGCAACCTGGCCGTATCCAGCGATACGTCACTCGATAGCCGGGTAAAATATGAACTGCTGGAAGACCGGCATTTTGATGTGGTCGTGTTATATCACGGCATCAACGAGGTTCGATTCAACAACTGCCCGGAGAAGGAGCATTGCATTCAGTTGCAGGGCGTATTCAACCCATAAATCAAGCAATCAATTCGTCAACTTCGGGTAGGGCCGGTTGTTCCACCACAACAAGCCCCCGTGATCGCGAAATACGTTTACTTCCGCGTGTCGGATCATTACTTCATCCATCCAAACGGGGAATTTGTTGTATGCATTTTTTAGGAAAAAAAAGTTGAGCTTGGCCTGATGGTCTTTCAACTCGAAAGGAAATTCCACCAAACCCCAATCGCCATAGAGCGCTACCAGGTGATCGCCCAATTTCCCGCTGACATAATCAATATATTCCCCATCCGTAGACAACTGCTCAAAACCAAAAGTCTGCGCTGGATGACCATCTTCACGCAAGTAGACCCAGCAAGAAAAAACATAAGGTCCGGGAATCCCCGGAGCCAGCTGACCACTAAAAACCGTATTGTAAACCTGGCTCTGTCCTTCATAAGCGCCTTCGCCGGTAAAGGCCTTCGCCGAAGGTCGATCGTCAAAAGACGCATAAAAGAAGGCTTCATTCTGTCCGGTGCTCGACCACCCTTCTTCAAAGAAGGGTCGGCTGATGGAATGAATCCTATCGCGCTGTTGCAAGGTACGCAGCCGCGCATTTTTCAAGTCGGACACAGCCAGGTGCATCAGCACCACATTGTCCCCTTCCCACAGGGGGGTAGCGAACTGCAACAGCTGCTGCTGCCGGGGAAAGCGTTCGATCTGTTGTTTGTCTACCCACAGCAACAGCGGCTTTTCATTCGGCAAGTCTTCCAGCACCGCCAATTGCTCCACCGGATCCAGCACCAGCGAAAGGAGGTTGAAGGTTTGGGACAGAGACGTCCGGCTCATCATCACTCCCATCAAGGGCAAGCCGGTTTGTTGAGAAGCAATCAGGGTTTGTTTGAGAATATCGCCTTGCGCATCGATCCATAAGTTTTCAGAGCCTGTGTGGTAATAGGGTAGAGGTAGTATCGCCTGGTATTGATCGGGACTCACCGTGTTGGACCAATGGTCTGCTGGTAATTCCCTGGATTCGAGGGCTTCGATACGATGTGTTCCGTAGTTGGTGCGGCCGCTAAACAACCACCCCTCGCCGAACAATACTATCAGTGGGAGCACGACGATCCACTTCCAATTGGCATGGCGGGCTTGCAAGCGCACCGACCAATGGTACAACCAATAGAAGGCTAAAAGATTAGCCACGTAGAAGAATATCCAGGAAAATCGACCAATCCCGCGAAATTGTTTCAATGGCCCGGTACCATCGATCCAATGCTCCAAGCCCCAATTAAAAGGCACCCCAAAAGAAAAGAAAAGCAATAGTGCAGCCGCCAAAATCGACTGGTCCAAAAAAGGATTTCCGGAAGGGGCCAACACCCGACTCCATTGGCGTTGAAGCAACCACCACAACGCCAGGATCGACAATACCAAGGTCATGACCGTAACCACCAGGCCGACATAGGCAATGCCTTCCCAGTTGATCCACTCCATATTGAAGAAGCCTTGAAGCCACTTTCCGTAGGGATAGAAAAGCGGAAGGAAAGACGTTTTCCAGGTGGCCCTAAAAACCAAAAATCCGTAGGGACTGGACGGTCGATCGGTGACCGAATCGGTGAAAACAAACCAGAGTTGTAACAGCACAAAGGGCAACAACACCTGAAGAGCAAAATGACCCGCAGTGGACATCAAGGATTTCCAGCCGGGTTGGTGCAACCACCTTATCGCCAACAGCAACGACAATAAGAAGGCACCGATGGCAAAATAATAAAAGTGAAATCCGGCCAGCAACCACACCGTTGCCCCTATCGCAAGGCTGCGGAGGTATTTCGGTTGTTCAAAAAAGCGATGGTAGAGCAGCCAGATCAACGGAATGACAAAGCCATAACTCAGGGCATAGTGGCCGCTCATTCGATGCACTTGAGGGGAAAAGAGGGCCAAACCAACGGCAATTAAAGCAGCATACCAGGGGGGGAGCTTCAGCCTTACGCACAACAGGTAGAGCAACAGGGCGCATAAAATAATGCTCACCAATATGGCTCCATTAATCGCACCTACGCCATAACCCGAAACATCGGTCACGTTGTTGGAAAACCAGCGTAGAGTGTTGGCCAGTAAAGGTTGATTATCGGTAAAAACTACCTGCTCTCCATAGGGGTAATTCATGCCTTCAAAATGGCTGTACGTGCTATCGTAGCGCACGTGATAGAGCAAGGTGTAGTAATTCTTGATGCCGTCTCCGCTGGACCCCAGATAGACGCGGTTGAGTTGTGGCAGCAATTCGCCGTAATGCCAGGCTAACAGAGCCGTACTCAGCAGCACCGTGAGCAACAATCCAACACGAAAGCTTTGTTTTTCTTTCATCTACTGCGGAAGAAAAGCACCAGAAAGTTCAGCGACTCCCGGAGCAATACCCGAACGTTCATCTTGCTGAACCGTACATCTTCGCGCAGGTTGACCGAAACCGGTCGTAGTTTCAAATGAGGCTTCCGCGAAAGCATCATTACGAATTCGAGGTCGAACAAGAAGCGCTTGATCTGAGTATCCAAAAACACCTTTTTTCCCTGGTGGTTAAACGCTTTTAATCCGCATTGCGTATCTGTAATGGCCAGGAGCAACACCCGCTTCAACATCCACCGCAAAAACATAGAAAGCTGCTTGCGAAACCAGGGCACTTTTTGGTAGTAATCTGGCTCGCGATAGCCCAGCGCTACGTCCGCTCCATTGGCCACTGCGTGGTATACCTGGACCATGCTTTCAATCTGGTAGGGAAAATCAATGTCGGTAAACAGCTGGATGGTTTGATTCGTGGTGGCAACGCCTACGCGTAGTGCATGCCCTTTCCCCTGGTTGAGGGAATAGCTGTGATACTGAAAGCGGGGAATCTCCTTTTTCAAGTAAGCCACATGGGCTTCGCTTACCGACTGATCCGAACCATCGTTCACTAAAATGAGTGACATTTTTACTTCCGGCAGTCGCTCCTGAAACGCTCGAAACTTGGCACAAAGGTTTTTTTCCCAACCCGGTGAGGGCTGAAAACAAGGAACAATAAGATCCAAAGAGGGAATATCGGACGGCATGGTTGTGCCTGCAACTTAGGCCACCTGCATTTCGGGTACTTCACCGTCCACCACCAACCGGCCTTCGGTTTTGGCTTGAATCTCTTCTACGGAAACTCCGGGAGCCCGCTCCAACAGGCGGAAGCCCTGGTCGGGAGTAACCTCCAAAACGGCCAGGTCAGTAACAATCTTTTTGACGCAACGCACCCCAGTTAAGGGAAGTGTACATTTCGACAGCAACTTAGGGGCTCCTTTGCGGTTGGTGTGCTGCATGGCCACGATGATGTTTTCGGCCGATGCCACCAAATCCATGGCTCCACCCATGCCTTTTACCATCTTCCCCGGAATCTTCCAATTGGCAATGTCGCCCGTGTCGGAAACCTCCATGGCGCCCAATACCGTGAGTTGCACGTGTTGGCCGCGAATCATCGCAAAACTGGTGGCAGAATCAAAAAACACCGCACCGGGCAGGGTCGTGATGGTTTGCTTGCCTGCATTGATCAAATCGGCGTCTTCCTCCCCGGAAAAAGGGAAGGGTCCCATGCCCATAAGTCCGTTTTCGGATTGGAGGGTTACCGAAATCCCATCGGGGATATAATTGGCCACCAAGGTTGGAATGCCGATGCCCAGGTTGACGTAAAAGCCGTCTTCCAGTTCCTGAGCAATGCGTTTTGCGATACCGGTTTTATCTAAAGCCATGTGTCGTTGCTTGAAGGTGCCTTAATATGGGATCAGGATTCGCGTTGACGAACGGTGCGTTGTTCAATGCGTTTTTCATAGACTGCTCCCTGAAAAATACGCTGTACGAAAATTCCAGGAGTGTGAATTTGGTTGGGATCCAGTTCTCCGGGCTCCACCAATTCTTCCACTTCTGCAATCGTGATTTTACCTGCCATTGCCATGGGAGGATTGAAATTGCGCGCAGTGGCCTTGTATACCAAATTGCCCAATTTGTCGCCTTTCCAGGCTTTTACAATAGCAAAATCTGCCGTAAGGGCCGTTTCCAGAATATGCGGCTTTCCGTTGAAGTCCCGTACTTCCTTGCCTTCTGCCACTTCGGTCCCAAAACCAGCCGGCGTAAAAAAGGCCGGAATGCCTGCACCACCAGCACGACAGCGCTCGGCCAGTGAACCTTGAGGCACCAAATCAACCTCCAACTCACCACTGAGCATTTGGCGTTCGAACTCATCGTTTTCGCCCACGTAGGAAGAAATCATTTTCTTGATTTGATGTTGCTGCAGCAACAAGCCCAAACCAAAGTCATCTACACCAGCATTGTTGGAGATGCAAATCAGGTTTTTGATATCGGTACGGGTAAGGGCAGAAATGCAGTTTTCAGGAATTCCGCACAAGCCGAAACCGCCCAACATCAGGGTCATGCCCGACTGAATGCCTTGTATCGCCTCTTCGGCATTGGCAACCACTTTATTCATAAGAAAGGCAGTGTATTTGCCCCGAAAATACGAATTAAACTCACAGTCCCTCACCCCAATCGGGCTCGGCATTGTTCGCTTTCACCGTCTGGCAATCACTTTCCAGGTAAAAGCCTTCAGGAGATTCGAAATCCTCCTTCGAGATGTCGATCGACTTGTCGGCGTAGACCTTCTTCATAAAGTAGCCGTAGATCGGCAGACCCATGTTGGCGCCTTGTCCATAGTAAGTGCTGGAAAAACTAATACTTCGGTCTTCAGCGCCCACCCAAGAGCCCACAACAAGGTCAGGTGTAATGCCCATAAACCAACCGTCGGAGTTGTTTTGCGTAGTGCCGGTCTTCCCCGCCATTTCATATTTAATGCCTGCATAAGGGCGGCTCTCAGAATAGTTTCTGATTCGAATTCCTGTTCCCCACTTCTTCTCACCGTTCTCATCTCTTACATAACCTACTACGCCCTTCATCATATCCAAGACGGTAAAAGCTGTTTCTTCATCAATAACAGTCCGACTTTTGGGTCGAAATTCTTTGATAATTCGGCCGTCCTTATCTTCTATTCTTGTAATATAAACTGGCTCTAGGTAACGGCCTTTGTTAGCAAATGTGGAATAAGCCCCCACCATTTCATACACTGAAACATCGGCCACACCTAAGCACAACGATGGTACAGGGTCAAGTTTAGAAGTAATTCCTGCCGCTTTCATTGTTTGAATGAACTCCGTGCCGTATTTTTTATATAGATAGGCCGTTACTGGGTTTAGAGAATTCGCCAATCCAAAGCGAAGCGTAACTGTATTCCCGTATTTCCCATCAGAGTTCCCTGGACTCCATGTTTTTCCATCGGGTAGGTGAAAAATCTGTTTAATGTTTGGAACTTCTGTACACGGATTCAAACCTGCTTTCAATGCCATTGAATAAACAAATGGCTTGATAGTAGAACCTACCTGACGCCGGCTTCGGTAAACGTGATCGTACCGAAAGTGGTTATAGTCCGGCCCACCAACCCAAGCTTTGATGTGCCCATTGTGCGGGTCCATGGCCATCATTCCGGCCT
>CALCCE010000013.1 GCA_937899835.1 uncultured Flavobacteriales bacterium
GCCGCCAAATCAGGGTCGGGAAGCAGGATTAATTGGCGCACCGAATCGTGCGCTGTGCTCAAGGCGGGCATTAGCAAAAGGCGGTACAATTGATACCCGGGCTGGGTAAATTCGTTCCAGTCCTTGCTTTGATTTTGTTTTCCGGGAGGAGTGGATACCGCCAGACGAAACCTTTGCGCCAGGTTATCAAGCCCGATGTTGTGATCGATTTGATAGGCCACCACGGAATCGTTCGTAAGTGCAAAAACGGTACGTTGCTGTTGGCCATTAAAAACTTCCAAAAGCATCTGGGTGTCTTCCAGTTGTTGTTGCACCGCTTGCATGGAACGAACCTCTGGCGTGCGAATTTGGCGGTAGACCTCCGGAAACTGGTTTTTTAAAGCTTTTTCCAAGGCTTGTTGGCGATGCACCTGCGCATCGAGTTGTTGCGAATTCCAAGAGGAGCTTTGTTCCTTTTCATGCTGAAAACTTTCTTGTCTTAAGGCATGCACCTGGGCTTCGGTAAGGCGCAATAGCTCCAACAAAGAATCGGCGGCCGGCGATTGATTGCCGGTCTGGTTTTGCAAAATCGCCCGGTGCAAGTTGTATGCCCGGCTGCGTTCCGAAAGTTCAAAGCCAATAGCGAGGTATTCGGCTCTTTTTTGCGGCACTGCTTCCGACAAGGAAAAGGCGAGCGCAATGCCACTTTCAAATCCTTCCCGGTGGCGTTGCAGCAACGCACTTCGGTCGGGGTCGGCCCGGTAGCTGGCCCGGAGCAGATCGGTAACCTCTCCAATGCGTTGATAGGCCAACAGGCTTTGGTGTTGGTTGGTCAGGTGCTGGCCTTTCCACTGCCATTGTTCGGCCAGTGCCAGCAAAGCGGGAATCAACCAGGGCTCGGGGTAAAGTCGTTCTTTGGGAGGAAGGGTCAGTGGTGAGTCAATTTCTTGCAAACCCAGGCTTTCCAATGCGCCCAAACAAGCAGTAAGGGCTTCGGCAGTGTCTTGAACTTCGCGAAAAATTGCATACATCGCCAGGTGAATCTTCGCCACTTCCCGGTGGCGTTTTCCCCTCACTTGAACCGTGGCCGATAGTGCTTCCTGATAGGCTTCTATCGCTTCAAAAATGCGGTTTTGATCTTCCAACAGCTGCGCCCGCAATTTGGCCACGGCTCCCAAACCAGCGGTGTATTTCGCCTGCTGGTAAACGGTTGCTGCCTGGCGGTTCCAATAAGCGGCACTGTCACTTTTGGCCTGCTGGTGGCACAAAAAAGCATAATTGTAAAGCAGGTTGCCCTTTTGTTTCTTCGATACTTGCGTCAGGGCAAGGCCTTTTCGTAGCTCCAAGCCAGCTCGCTCATAAGCCTTGAGATCGATGTATACCAAGGCAAGGTCGGCCAGGGAGCGCGCCATGCCCTGCTCGTCCTGCTGTTGTGAGCGCAGCGCATAAGATTGGTTCAGGTAGGCCAAAGCCTGCTGGTAATTCCCTTGGCGCGTGTAAATGTTGCCGGTGTAATGGTAGACCGAGGCATGAAACCCATCGTTACAGCGATCGGCATTGAGCGCTTCGAGCCCCGCTTCGAAAAACGACAAAGCTTCGAAAAAGCGGCCCTGGCGTTTGAGCTCGTTGCCAGCCAATGCCCTCAGTTTGCCCTTTAAGGTGAAACTAAGGGAAGCGGAATCGCATTGCCGCGAAAAGTCTTTTAAAAACTGGATTGCTTCGGATGGGTTGGAGCGCAAGGCTTTTGAAAGGCTGCGAGCCATTTGAAGCAGTGTGGTTGCTTGCCCTTGTTCGATGGCCCTGGTCAATTCAGGAATAGCTAAATGCTGAACAGCCAACCAGGAAGCACTGTCTCGGGCTGTCTGCAGGACCAATTCCCAATGGTTGGCAGCCTGCTCGTTTTCAGCAGTAGCTAAAACACTACCTGAAAAGGATAGAAAAATACCCACTGCCATCAACCACCGAACCCAGAATTGCATCAAGGCAAAAGATACAAATCCGGCAACGATCCGAAAGTCCGCTTACTGCACCTTCACCAACTTAAGGGTTTGGTGCCAGGCTCCGATCTGGATCCGACAGAAATAAAGGCCCGGCGGCTGATGGGTCAATTCTATTTCGTAAAGGTGCCTTCCTGACGCATGATCCATAGCGGCAAAAGATGCCGCTACCGGATTGCCCACGGCATTGTAGCATTGATATGCTACCTTTTTTGCACTTTCAGGAACCACGATTTCAAGCCGGCATTTTCCCTGAAAAGGGTTGGGCACCACTTTCACTTCCGCCTCAGTCGGCAGCACCGGTGCAGTCGCTTTTCGGGTGGCTGCTCCTGCCGGAGCATCGACAATCTGTAGCTGGTCGATGCCCAAGCCATCGAGTGTCCAAAGGCTCTGGTCGTTGAATTGCCACCGCAGGATCAACGTATCTCCCAAAGTGGTATCCAGCGTATCCAATCGGGCAGAGAAATAGTGCCATCCCGGCGTGCTGCTGGCCAAGGATTGCAACTTCTGAAAGCTAGTACCATCATCATTGGAAACAAACAAACCATCGCTGGGCTTTGCCGTGTTGCCTGCTCCGATCCAATAAAAAGAAAGGTCGCTCTCCTGGCCTTGTCGTATCACTTTAAGGTCAGCATGGCCTACGCCAGAACCGCCCAAAGGACTGCCTAAAATCAAGCAGTGGCTTCCCTGAAAAGCGAGGTTCTGATCTTCCCAAACTACGTTGTTGGCCAGTGGGCCAACCGCCCAGGCTGGATCCAATCCACCGCATTCAAAGCCGTTCCAATAAGGCGGTGAAACCTGTCCTTTGGCCACAATTTCTACCGGAAGCGATTTCAGGTTGTTTTGAAAGTTGCTCTCGTTCAGTGTCCCGTCATCGTTCAACCTCACATGCACGAAATAATTTCCCGGCAGCACCGGTGCATAGGAACCTACCGGAATACTGGTTTTGAAGTAGCTGATTTCCTGCATCCCAAGGTCGGGCAAAGTGATTTGGTGCACCAACAAAGCCGTATTGTCCAAAGTGGGGTTGGAAGAAACAAGCACCTCCGCGGTGGCTCCCGAAGCGGCAGGAACGGCAGTTGCTCCAATGTTGCGCACCTGAAAAGCCACCGAAAGTGAAGTGTTGTCTCGAATCTGCGGTTCGCACACGAAGGCCGAACCAATGGTCAAGTCAGGCAGCAGTGGACCCACCCGGATTTGCCGATGGCTTTGGTTGTTGTTTTCCTGGTTTTCGTTTAAGCCGTTGTTTTGGTCTGCAATGGAAAGCAGGTAATAGGTGCCCTGATACCCGGTGGGGATGAATGCCTGAACCGTGTCCGGCAAAGTATCCCCTTGGGCCAGCAGGTTTACCGAAGTGCTGGCCAGCAGCAAGTCGGTGGTGTCGTAGTCCGGATCATCAGAGAGGTAATAATCAAGCGTTGGATTGGTGGCTGAAGCCGGACCCAAATTCGTACAAATGCCTACCAAAGTATTCAATTGGCCAGGGATCAACACTGGTGCGGTGAGTTGTGCCACCAAAGGCCGAAGGTCTGGCAATCCCGGGTCTTCAATCACGACTTCGTAATCTTCGATTTCGCCAGGATGAATCAGGCTGCAGGGGTTGGGGTAACTGTTCAATTGAACCGCAATTCGTAATGTTGCCATTCCCGTTCCGGGATTGTTGGGCAGCAAAAAATCGTTGGTGATGTTGGCGCCCTCCTGTTCCAGCACCAGTTCGTTGAAAGAAAAATCACCGTCTCGGTTGCCATCCAGCCAAACGCGCCAAAAAATCGGGCGGGTGTTGCCTTGCGGAGTGAGAAATTGTCCTGTGATTTCATTTTTGAGCGCTTGCCGCAATGACCAGCCTTGGTTGATAAACCGCCGATACCCATCGTCAGATTCTGATACCTGCACTTCCCCATTCAGCTCTACCTTGGTGATGTAGTAGGGGGAATTGTTTTGGGGGCTCGGGGTGCAGAGACAAGGCTTGGACACGCAAATCGGAGCCTGCGTCATGATGGGCGTATTATCGTCAAAATAGATGGCGGCATTTTTTCCAAAGGGATGCCAATTCGTGGGAGCTGAGGGTTTTAAAGGAATTGAATAGCGCACCATACCGGTATTTCCTGCGCTGTCTATCGGTGGTAGGTCTATGTTTTGCAGTACCCAAGCTACTTTAGAGCGGGCGCTGTCTTTCAACACAAAAATCTTGGGCCCTGGTGCAAGCGGCAGTTGATTGGGGTTGAAATTGGCATCAATGGCAATGGAATCAATGCATTCGAGGGGAGTGGTGTCAGCCAAAGAATGTCCTTCTACCAAAAACTGATGGAGTTGCAGCACAGTATCGATCTCATCGATGATGGTGACTTGAGCCGCTGGTCCATTGCCAAAATTTTCGAAATGAATGGTGTACTCCAGACGATCTCCGGGACAGGCATCCGACCGATCGACCCGTTTTTCGTTGGGGTCTTGAGAATCGACCAGGGTGATGCGAAGGGTATCCCTGGAAGTGCCGCCCTGATCGTCCCAATAATCGACATACAAATCAAATTCCTGGCCGATCGGAGCGCCTTCATTGACTCTGAAATTGACAGGAATGAAACGGGTTTCGTTGGGCAATAGCTGGTCGAAGTCAAATACTACCGCCTCATAATTGCCCAAGTTGCTGAAACTCTTGTTCGTAAATCCACAAGATTCCGGAATGTCATTGGCGGGTATCAAAATTTCGAAAGGGTATTCCAGGGTAACTTGCCCCTGAGCTTCCCCAAAGAAGTTGGAATTGCCGTAGGGCAACAAGTAGGTAATCAGCTGTTCGGGGCTAGTTTCGCGCACGGGAACAATGCCCGCCAGCCGTCCGGTGCGGAGCAAGGGCTGCGCAGGCTCGGGGTGGATTTCAGGAACGGGCAACAGTGCAAACTGACCGGTCTCGGATGGGTAATAGAACGTGATCAGGTCATCGTCGTCGGAATAAATTCCTGTAAGAACGCACTTTACCTGAAAGGCGGTTTGTTGCGGATCGAACGGATCGTATTGGTGAATGGGCTGGCGGGAAAGGCTGGGCGATTTGCAATCGCCGAAAGTCCAGTAATACGTCCAATCCGGGAAATTGGCATTGCCTTCCAAAGGCCGTGGAGGCGCCAATCCGTCAATTCGAAATTGTACGAAGGAAGGCAAAGGCTGGCCGCTGGGTATGGTGTCTCCGGTAATCGGGTTGAACGGCACAATGCGTTGTGCAAGCAATTGCGAACAGGACAGGCACCAGAGTACAAGCACAAAGAGCAGTGAGCAGACCCCTGTAGAAATCTTGGGAGGAAAAAAGGTCATAAAAATGGTGTTTGGTTCAGATGGAAATGCATTCCACAAGTTGATTACTCAACCGGGTGAAATGTTACCTTCAAAGTAAATATTTCTGGGGTTGTCCGAAATTTTAACGAGGGAATGGCGCTTCGTAAGCTCCTCACAGTGAAAAAATTGCATTTTTGAACCTCAACTTTTTGCAGCTGTTTCAACCGGGTGGCTGAGCCAAACGCATACATAGAAGGAATCCTCCAACGGGACGGGAACACCATTCGCCAGATTTACGAAGAGTGTTATCCCCGTATCGAGCAGTTTATCCTGAAAAATAACGGCACCGCCTCCGATGCGCAAGATGTTTTTCAGGAGGCGATCATGGTGGTATATGCCAATGCTCAGAAATCTGGTTTTGTGCTTACCAGCGCGTTCTACACGTATTTGCACGCCATTTGTCGCAACTTGTGGCTGCGGCAATTGAAAAGAAAACGGCAATTGCGAGTCACATTTTCGGCCGATTGGGAATACATGGATAGGGCCGAACTGGAAACCAACCTTCTGGAATCGGAGCGTTTTGAACTTTTTTGGAAACGGTTCAAAGCACTGGGAGCCGACTGCCAACGCTTGTTGCGCCTGTTTTTTGAAGGGGCCAGCATGAAAATCATCATGGAAAAAATGGGATTTGGCAGCGAAGGGTACGCGCGCAAGCGTAAGTATCAATGCAAACAAAAACTGCACGAACTGATTGTAAACGACCCGGAGTACACCGACTTGAGTGATGGCCAACTTTGACGAAAATACCAACGAACGCATCGAACGCTACCTCGCAGGAACTTTATCTGCGGAGGAACGGCAAGAGTTTGAGCAGGAGCTGCGTACCAATGCCGACCTGAGGCAAGCCCTGGCCCTTGAGAAAGAAAGCCGGGCTTTATTGGGCGATGCGCCACGCATGGAGTTGCGGGAGTTGGTCGCGCAAGTTGGTAAAGCCTACCACCAAGAACACCTATCGACGAAACCAAGATACCGTTGGTGGTGGCAGGCGGCTGTGGTAGCGGTGTTGGTAGGAGTAGCGGTGGTGATTGGATGGCTCAGCCAAAACCCTTCAAGCAACGAAGCGCTGTTTGCTGCCTACTACGAGCCTTATCCGGCTTATATCACCCAACGTTCGGCCGATAGCGCTCAAACCGATCCGGTGAAAATAGGGTTAGCGCTTTATGAAAAAGGAGATTATGCCGCAGCCAAAAAACAGTTGGAGCAGGTGGCAGGCGCACCCGGGCAACAAGCCATTTTTTATCGGGGAATTTGTGCACTTGAGTTGGGAGAAAGCACGGCTGCTGTTCCACTCTTTGAACAGGTAATCGCCGATGCAGATAATTTCTACGTTGAGCAGGCGACTTGGTATTTGGCCCTGGCGTACCTTCAAGAAGGGCAGGTAGAAGCTGCGAAACAGCAGTTGAAAAAAATACTTGAATCGCCCAATCATGCCAATCGTGTCCAGGCTGAGGCACTTTTAGAGCAGCTTTCAGAATAGCATTTCGATTTTTCTCCTGGTAAAGGGGGTAACAAACAATGGTTTTGGGGAATGAACTACCAAATACCCAACTGTTCGGTTTCGGAAATTACCCGGATCGCGCACAAAACCATTCAATTATGAAAATTTTCAAACTCTTTATGAAGTGCAGCCTGGGGCTATGCTTATTGGGCATGGCCGTTTCAGTACAAGCGCAATTTTCGCCTGCCATAACGCCTAACCTCACCCTTACTCCACCGCTGGGCGATACCAATGTGATGGGAGTAACCAATACCGATGCCTTCCTGCACACTGTAGCTGGCTTTGAGTTCGCCGGTGTGGTTTGGGATGGGGGTAACCCTTCGTTTTCAGTCGTTTTTGGTCCGAGCGGCTCCAACCTGGGAACGAGTTTAACCGTACCCATATCGGGCAGCTCTATTGGGCAGGTGAGCGACCCGTCAGTAATTGTAGTTCCCTTCAATGCCGATGGGTTGGCTTTGGTGACCTACGAGGTGAACACACCTTCCGGGGTAACCCGCATTTTTAGCGAGGCCTATTCCCTAAGCCTGATCAGTGGCGTGACCCTCATTTTGCCACCCACGTTGATTTCTACTCCGGGCACCCTCGACGGGAGCTATTCCCCCAACATGGACGTGAATGCCAACGGAGAATACGTCATCACTTGGGTGGAAGGGGACCGCATACTGGCAAAGGGCGGCTCGCTTACTCCCGCTTTGTTGAGTCTTTCTCCCTCCGCCTTCGATGTTTCTCTAAATACGCCGGCACTCACGGTTTCTTCGCTTTTTCAATTCAATTCCACTGTCGATGTAGCCATCAACAATGCGGGGCGTGTCAACTTTGTTTACAGCGATGGCTTCGCCCCTGTAGGAAACGCAGCCATTTACCTCACTAGCGTTGATTATGCCGATGTACTGGTGCAGCCCGGTGCGCTATCGGGGGCCACCATTCCACTTACCATCGGAGCAGGGCAAGGGCCATTTATTTATTATGCGCCCAAGATTTACATGGATCCTCTGAGCCCCATCGCTTCCATTGTAGCTTCTGGCAACGACATCAACACTTTTACGACAACTGTGATTGGTTGGACGGTCAACACCTTTACCACGCCGGTGTTGGTGCTACCCGCACCATCCGTGATTATTGGCGCCATTCCGGGAGGTGGTTCTACTACCCGAGGCCAGGCGTTCAACATTGAAAGTCCGTCCATTACCGGGGCTGGTCCAGGCAATTGCATGACGGTTGGGTGGAGTTTTCAGGATGGCAATTCGTTGCCCACCATTCCGGGGTTACTCCTTGGCGGAGCGTACACGGTGGGCAGTCGCTCCTTTTTCACCAATGGTTTTGCCCCGCTGCCGGTGGGCATCACTACGTTGAATTTGCTGCAAACCACTCCTGCCAGCGGCACTTTTGGCAGTGAGTTTGACCGTAGTCCGGCGTTTTCTGGCAAGTTCTCTACTACTAGCCGCTTTGTTGCTGCGTGGTACGATGCCACCAATGGTCAAATGCGCTACAAAGTAGTGTCGTGTGGAGCGGTGAGCTACCGAAAGGAAACCTTGGCGGAAGTAGAAGAAGAACCAGCGGAAAGCTTCGCGCTAACCGCCTATCCCAACCCATTTTCCAGTGATATTACTTTCGAATTTACCCTGGAAGAAGGCGATCATGGACAAGCCGTTGAGGTATACGACCTGCAAGGGCAGCTTGTTTTCCAGCAATCGCTGCGTGAGGCACAAAGTGGACCACAACGCATAGAGTGGGGCGCTGGTGACGGCATTGGGCAATTGCCGGGAGGCATTTATTTGGTCAAAGTCATCACCGACCATGCGGTGCAAACCCTCAAGATCAACAAACAATAATTTTACCTGCGCCACTGCATCCTACCCGAAGGCGAAAGGCCTTTTGTCCCCAGTTCGGGAAGGGATGCTGACCGGATAGTTCCAACGAATTTGGGTAGTGGGGCTGGTTTCCAAGAGGAGCCAGCCCTTTTTTGTGGACAGAACGAACCGCGCTAATGATGGCCAGTGCCTTCAAAGTTGATTTCCGATAGTGCGGTGTCGGCATACATTTCTCCGGGATACACATCGATGATGGCCAACTCCACCAAAACGTACCCGTCTTTTCCGGCAAAACTTCCAATTTCAAAGGTCTGTGCCCGGTAGTCGTCTTCTAAATGTAGAAGTGCTACCGGAGCACCATTGATGAACAGTTTTGCGGTTTTTATCCTGCCGTTGGCTTTCCAGGTGTTGAGGTCTTTGCAATACCCGTTGTAAACGATGATCTCGGTGAGCCGCAAAAGACCTGTAGCCTTGGTTTCAATGCGAATACGACTGCCTTCTCCGTTACCCGTTTCTCCTTCTACCCAGGCAGTTTTCAAGTCGAAATCATGTACCTGGTTGGCGGCATAAGAAGTGGATGTGGTAGGCGATAAAGTGGAGCTTGCTTGCGCATTCATTGCATCAGAGGCACAATACCAAGAACACCCCCAAGGCGCTGTGCTTAGTGGACTCCTTGAATACAGCATTTCATTCTCCATCAGGTGCTTTTGATGTGGTGTGCATTCCTGATAGGATATTTCAAGCTCCATAAGTTCTTCGAACTCTTTTTGAAGCGCCAGAAGTTTGGCCAACGAATCGGGGTGCAGTTGGGGAAATTCGCCCACAGAAGGATGAAGCTCTGGCAGTTGGGCGGCTCCTGAAAAAGAGAAACCAAATAAGCCAGTGAAGCAGCAAAAAAGGATCAACCAACGCATGCCATAAAAGTCCCAAAAAACTTTCAAACGGCGGGTAACACCTTCCTTGCTTAGGGCATTAACAAGAAACCAATCAATTCAAATTTTTTGTTATGAAACGATCATTTACGTTTAGAAACAGCCTTTTGCTAATCGGCATGTTGATGTTTGTGCTGGGCTTTGCCAACCGTGTGCAGGCACAATGCAATTGTCCCTCTTTTCCTACTTGGGGCAGCATTGGGGTATCTACTGGCAACATTGTGGTAGGCCAGCCGGTGACCTTCACGGTGAGCACCGTTGGACTTCCCACCACCGTAACCTGGAGTTGGTGTGTGAGTCCCAATTCTGGTGTTACGGGCATTATTGCTCCTTGTGGACCAGGAGGATGCAATACTCGGGTGGCTACCTTCAATGCGCCTGGGACCTATAGGATTGTTTACTCGGTAACTTCCTTGGGGATTGGCAGCTCGGTCACACGTTCCAACTGCCGCACGGTGGTAGTGCAGAGCGGTATTCCCAATGCCAACTTTTCATTTACCAACCTCAATGGCCCCAACAACAATGTGTTGCCGGGAAATGTGGTGCGGTTCAACAACAACAGCGCACAGGCCACCGGTTTTTCCTGGAACATTCCCGGAGCCATCTACACCAACGGCACGTCTCCCAGTTCTGCTGAGCCCGAGGTATTTTGGAACTCGGGTGGGTTCAACTCCAATGTGGTGCTCACCGCAACGGGCGTAAACGGCAGCGATCAAGCTACTGGAAGTGTGGCGGTGCAGGTTCCAAACGTCAATCCTTCGTTTGGTTTTTCGCCTGCCAATCCGGTTACGGGACAGGTGGTGACTTTGAACAACACGACCACCGGCGATGGCAATCCTGCGCAATACAATTACAATTGGACCATTTCAGGAGGTCCCACGTTTGTGAATGGCACCACGCCCTTTTCGGCTTCTCCGCAGATCTTGTGGAACAGTACTGGCCTCAACAGCATTTCCTTGCAGGCCTGTTACCAACCCGGCAACTATTGTGCTTCTTCAGGATCACAGAACGTACAGGTTTATACGCCAGTGGTAGCCGATTTTACGGTCAATACCAATGTGCAGTCCTCCAACAGTGCGTGCACCGGTTTTGGCGTCACCACCAACAACTTGTCTACCGGAGCCACCAATTACACTTGGAGCTATTCCAACGGTTTTAGTCCCAACCTCGCCACCGATTTCGAAACCGCCATCTTGTTTTTCAACCCGGGCTGGCAAACCATTACGCTGACGGCCACCAACGGGCCCATTTCCGATCAGCATTCGGTACAAGTGTTTGTTTACGATCCTTACACCATTACCGAAAC
>CALCCE010000014.1 GCA_937899835.1 uncultured Flavobacteriales bacterium
ATGACCATTGAAAAATCAGTTCAAACCCGTAGGGCTTGACCTTGCCGGAGAGGTTTGGAGTGCCGACCTTGGGCAATGAATGAGCAAAGGCATGTGCCGATGGACGATTGGATAAGGCATTCGGGCATTGCATGATTTTCGGATGGTAACCATACAACATCTTGGTTTGGTCTTTTTTTTAGGAGGTTTGTAACCACAAGCAACTGCGGAGAAAACCATTATAGTCTTGCTGGGCTTTACTTAATTTGATTGGCTATGCTTGATGAACTTGGAATAAGGATGCCTAAAGGCCAACCATGTAAGTGATTTTTGACAACTTTAATTATTACTGTGATGGATTCGAACAGATTTCAAAAAGACATCGTTTGCCAGGTATTGGCAGATCCCAAGTCCTTGGAATTGATACAAGCAGTTCGGAAGAAATTTCTACCCGATTTTATTCCCCTCGATTCCAATTATTGTGGGTTGCCCCACGATCCCTACCATGATTTCGGATCAGAGCATGCAATGTTGGAATGGTATTCGATGGAACCCAATGTACGCCAAACCTTCTATTGGAATGGCGAAGTAAAGACCCGCGACAACATTATGGTGGGCGCAAATATTACTTCAGACAACCAATTGGTATTCAGTTTAACCGTTGATGGAACCGAGGAAACAGAAGCACGTATCAATCTGGAGTTAAAAAGTTTTCTCAATTCCAAGGTAGGAGTAGTGACCTATATTGATCCTGCTGATTACGACGACGGGGAAGATTTCGCCAGACGTTACGGGCATATCCGGTACCCTTACGAATAAAGATATACCGACCTTCTAAAACCTAAGTGGTGAAGCCTCAGTAGATAAACCACAACCCTGAGCTTTGGATTTGCCGTTCATAGGTTCCAATTTGAAAGGAGGAGCAAAATTCAGTAAGCACAAAAAAATCTTGAAATCCGACCTGAGAAATCTTCTGAAAATGGTCACACCGAGGCCCCCATTGCTTGTTTTGGGGTAGTAAATAAGGAAGAGAGCCAACTTGCTCCATGTAAAAGCCATTTTCCTGCTTTTTTCCAAGAACGACGGAAGCTCGAATTTGATTGTCAAAGGATAAAAATCGATGATAGGGGACCAGCTGTTCATCCAACAGCCAAATGTGATTTCGGGATGCGGTAGGATTATCGATTAGCATACTCCAAGCAAGGCTGGTGCGCGCTGAAAAATCCGTTTCGTACACATAGTCCAAATCCCCAACGTAAAGAACACGAACCCCTTGTTTGAACAGAAGCAGGTGAGGTGTAAAATACCCTTGCTCTTTATCGCGATCATCTATCAGGATACCAATCGTGTCTAGACTGTCCGTATACAAGTAGCATTCGAACTGATCTATACCAGTGGTTCTGCCATCAAAGGCCAATCTAAACCCACTTGGTGTATAGTAGCCCATAACCGACTCCGAATCAAATGGAAGCCCCAACTTGGATAGCAACCTTTGTTGTTCCTGTGTGGGTAGCGGTTTCTCCTGTTCGTGCAAGTAAATAGTAGGGGAGAGTTGCTTTACCCTTCGGAGACAGTCATTCAAGCTACCTGCAAAAGTTGTTGAACAGCAGAGCAAACCAATACATAACTGTAAACCAAGCCGTTGAAAAAATACCATTGTTATCAAGTATAGTCGAATTAGGTAGAAAAAGATCAGCCAAACGGACTGTCTTTTATCTCAATAGCCCCAGCATTGCCTTCGCTCAGAGCGCCTTGAACCTGTGAGCGCATCAGCCACCATTCGTTTTCCGGAATGCGCAGCACCACCAAACCCGGGTGAAACTTCTCCACAATGGCTTTGATCATATTCACAAAGGTGGTGCCAACCTCATCCGAAAAAACCAGGCAATCGTACCGATTGCGGTGCAATAGCTCCAAAATGGTTTCTTCCTCCGTTGCTCCATCGGCATGCCATTGTAGAACTGAATTGAGGTGTTCCAAATCTTTTGAAAGGGCCTCACTACCGAGTCGATAAACTAAAACTTGTTGCTTTCCCATTCAGCTTCCTATTACGTCTGCGAATTGGCAGTAAATATCCTTCTTTCTCGGTAAAAAATGTCCATGAATTGAAACCTTACAAACAATCAAAGATTACATTGGGTTTTGGGCAGCACATGAATTATCATTGTGAAAATCATCTACCTAATCACCATCTGATTTATGAAAAAGCAACTCCTATTCCTGGCCGTTTTCCTATGGGGATCCGGCTGGTTGGGCGCCCAAAACCTGTTTCCCAACCATAGCTTCGAAAATTTTGCCAATTGTCCGCCTTCTTTCTATGGTTCGCAACCATTGGATTGTTTCGATTGGCAACGCGCTACCACCGCCACACCCGACTACTATACCGATGCGGGTTCCTGTACCCTGCCGCTTTTTATGGGCACGGCCAGTGATGGCAATGGATTCATCCGGGTAATCGCCTACCACAACCTTAGTGCTTTCGGTTATGCAAATGGCGTATGGGCCGAAAAAATCAAAGCCGAGCTGATCGACGACATCAGCACCGGGTGTACCTACGAACTTTCGGTCGATCTTTCCTTGAAACCAGGACCAGTGCAAAACCTCGACAAGTTCGACATCGGCTTCTATTTCTACAATGGCCCATTGAGCTTCAGTGGACCAGGCTGCCTCAGTGCTACGCCACAAGTGACCATTCCAATCACTGGGCTTACCACCACCTCATGGACTACCTTCAACATACCGATCAATTTTTCCACCAACTTCGATAGTGTGGTAGTTGGCCTTTTCTGTAATCCCAATTCCTACCAGGGCGACTACATTTCAGGTCCCAATGTAAAGATCGACGACATGCACCTCGAAGCCATCGACAGTACCTGCTGCGAATGCGATGTGGTTCCCGATTTCTCTTACTGTGTGGACGATTGTGAAGTGTGCTTCACCAACGAAACCTCCACCAGTTCATGTACGCAACTCAATGGCCTAAAGTGGACCTTTGGCGATGGCAACGTTTCTTATTCTTATAACCCTTGCCACACCTATACCACTGCCGGTTCTCACGAAGTATGCCTCACAGTATCCGGTACCACCGGAACCGAGAAATGCAAAGCCAAACACTGCACAACCATTTGGATCGATGAAGCCTGCGACACTTGTGCTTGCGAAGTAGAATCAAAATTCGCCAATACAGCGGTTAGCATCAACGGCTGCACGTATCAATATACTGCCCAAAGTACGGTAAACGAATGCAGTCAAATCATTGCTTATGAGTGGGACTTTGGAGATGGAACCACCGCCACCACGCAAACGGCAAGCCTCTGGCATACCTGGCCCTGGGGAGCGAACACGTATAACGTATGCCTCACGACTGTAGCGGTTGATGGTAACGATACCTGTAAAAGTACGGCCTGCCAAAGCTACTCCGTGCGTTGTGGTATCAGCCAGGGAGGGGACGACAAGAAGCGTGTGCTGAGCCCTGGAGGAATTGAGATAGCAGAAGCACCACAAACTGCTGCCGGGGAAGAAACATGGTCCATGTTTCCCAATCCGGCCAGCGATAAAGTCGTTATTGAAACCCTGGAAGGAGTGTCACAATTCCGAATTGTTGTTTACGATGCGCAAGGCAGACTAGTGCAGGACACCAACCACCAGAATGAGTCGGGACCGGTTTCGATAGATTTGAACGGATGGCCCGCCGGTAGCTACCAGATTATTCTCAGTACTCCGGAAGGAGCCGAATCTATGAGAACGTTAGTAGTGCAGTAAGCCACTGAAAATCATCACATTTTCTGAAGCGAGTAGTTCTGAAAAGAGCTGCTCGCTTTTTTTGTTCATTAGAATAGTAGTACTTAAACCGATGCTCCATTTCCTTTCAATGGAATTGGCCACACGTCGGAGTGAATCGGTCGGCAATTGATGCTTCCCAAAACGCTTGTCCCACTTTTCTCTTGTCCCACTTTTAAGTCCAAAGCAAAAAAAATCCACTTTTTCTGCCAGTTAGTGACATGGCGTGGAATTGTACATGTTCCAAGACAAGTGATCTTTCGTCCAATTTCCACCGTCCGTTTTTGAAAGCCGACCGCTCACTTTTTTAGTTGTACCAGTTATCCAATCAGTCGCTGACGGTAAGCCAAAGGGTGTTGCCCTGGAAAAGTGATAGCTTTTCTTTTTGAAACATCTGCTTTTATTGGCCCTGAGGCCGGATTGGCTCCTTCATCCGCTGAAAGAAGAAATACTAAGACAAAGTATGTTGCAGTTGAAAAAGACAGTAGGCACCTACCCACTAAACGATCACTAACTCATTAATTATTACTGCGATGAACATTGAAATCCACAGCTTAGATACCAATCAATTAACCTATCTACGTGCCAAACTAATTACGATGGCGGGGGACCTCGACAAAAAAATCAAAACCCGTACCCGAAGATTAAATAGGCGCCTCGATCGTCGAATGTTAGAGTCCAAACAACGAAACGGGTTGGAGCAACACCTGGACGACGTGCAAACCATCTACGATGTGTTGCAGGCCAATGAGCTAACTCCCGCTCTTAAAATTCAGGAAAGAGTACTTTCAAAAGCCAAGAGAGCTTTAGAAGACTTCTTGTATCGCTCTAAAGGGATCGAACCAGACCACGCTTTTTTGGAGCAATTGCAGATCGACGAAATGCAAACTCACCGTGGACGATTACTTGTTGAATCAAAATCCATCGAAGACTTGCTTCAGCAAAAAAAGAAATCCAATGCACTAAAAGTACAAGTGAAAGAAGAAGTGTTTGCAGGAGAAAAGTCTACCAACGATAAACTTGTGGAGCCCGTTAGCAGGGACGAGGAGGGCCTTGTATTGAATTTACCGCTAATGGACCGAACCACACAACGCCAACCGGAATTCAAAAATGCACTTAGTTTTCACTTAACCAGTAACGGCGATCGATTGCTCGAATCCAACTCCAAACGTTCCATGGAAAACGGTCTACGTATCGATCTTGTTGATTCTAAATCTCCATAAAACAACAACGGGTTGCCATTGCTGACAACCCGTTGCACAAGTATCGTAAAAGCTTTGGTGGCTTAGTGTACCACTAAGTTTTTAGTGTAGGTAGTAAATGAGTCGCTAATCCGCACCATGTAGACCCCTTGCGGCAAAGTGCCGGCGGCAACCTCAAGTACCGGATAATCATCGGCAATCATGTGTTGTTGACGATAGACAAGGCGACCACTTAAATCATACACCTCCAAGTCGAGTTGTTCACCCGATTCCCAATCGCCCCGCAGGCTAAACTCTCCTCGGGTTGGGTTAGGATACAACACCAAATCTTCAGCCGTCATTGGAGCCTCATTAGCTACATCAGCCAAACGGGGTTGCGGTGTAGACGGTGTAGTGATGGTACAAACGGGACCATAAGCTCCCCAAGTTCCATTCACCGATGCAGCTACCCGCACATCGTAGGTAGTGTTAGGTTGGAAATTGTTTGATGCCCAATCAATCCGCCACAAGGTCCATTGGTAACCACGTACATAAACTGTACTAAAGCCTAAACTGGTATTGGTAATTTCTACCCGGTAATTATCAGCACCAGGTACCGATAGGTAAAACAGGTAAGTAGTCCAACTGGTTAGGGTAAAGTTACACTGATAGGAAACCATTTGCGTGGTAGGAATATTGTTAGGTGTAGCCACCGTACAGATACTTCCATAAGGTCCCCAAACTCCATTTACAAAAGCAGCTACCTCCACGTTGTAGGTCGTGTTATAGGCAATGCCAGGAATGAAACTCATTCTGAAGTTCGTCCACTGATATCCCCTTGTATATACATAACTAAAGCCAGTAGCGGTAACCCGGTAGCGATAGTTGGTGGCACCAGGAACACCATCGATGTACAACAAAGTGCTCATGTCTGACAATACCACGCCACAGCTGGCAGTGTTCAACGCAGTGGTAGGAACATTGGCTGGGGTAGTGATTTGACAAGTGGGTCCGTAGGGCTGCCACGAACCATTCACGAAGGCAGCGATAGAAATCGTGTAGGCAGTGTTGTAGCTAACCCCTGGAATGATAGCGAATTGGAAGCTGGTTACTGCCGCTCCACGGGTGTATACAATGCTACTACCCGAAGTAGGAACTAACAAGTAACGGTAATCTGTTGCTCCATTTACACTACTGTAAGTAATATAAGTGGCAAGAGAAGTTACGGTAGAACCACAAAACGACGAAGCAATGTTTGCATATACTGATGCAGAGTCTTGCGGTACAGCCGCAGTGTTGACCAGCGTACAGCCATTACCGTCAGTAACGGTTACGGTATAAGTAGCCGCAGCCAATCCTGAGTTATTTCCTCCGGTAACTCCATTTGACCAGTTGTAAGTATAGGCGGGAGAACCTCCCGAGGCGGTGACCATAATGAAGCCATCATTACCCACTCCGGTTTCAGGAGAAATGGTGAAGTTAGCCGTAATAGCAGTAGGTTCACCAATAACCACCGAAGCAGAATCCGTACAACCACTGGCATCGGTAACCGTCACCGAATAAGTACCGGCAGATAGATTGCTGGCAGTTGCTGCAGTTGCTCCGTTGGACCATGCATAGGTGTAAGGCGTACTACCGCCACTTGCAGTAGCAGTGGCCGAGCCATCGGCAAATCCATTGCAGCTTGCATCTGTTCCAGTAGCGGAAGCACTCAGGTTAACAGTACTGGTAACTACTGTGCTGTCAACTTCCGTGCAACCATTCGCATCCGTTACGGTCACCGAATAAGTACCGGCTGAGAGGTTACCCGGTGAAGTAGCGGTAGAACCGTTGCTCCAGGAATAACTGTAAGGAGTAGTTCCTCCGGAAACCGAAGCTGTTACCGAACCGCTGACGCTGCAAGTGACATTCGATAGGGTAGAAGCAGTAAGGCTTAAAATGGTCGGCTCAGTAACCGTTTCTGTTAAGGTGGTAAAACACCCATTGCTGTCGGTTAAAGTTACTGTGTAAGTTCCACCATTCAATCCGGCTATTCCGGCTGAAACATCACCAGTACTCCACAGGTAGGTGTAAGGCGAGGTTCCGCCCGAGGGGGTAGTGGTGATAGTACCATCTGCAAAACCATTACAAGTCACATTGGTCACACTAGAAGTTAATCCCAATGCAGTAGGCTCGGTAACCGAACCACTCGCTGTAATGGAACAACCAACAGCATCGGTTACCGTCACCGTGTAGGTTCCTGCAACCAATCCGGATTGAGTGGCCGTCGTACCACCATTATTCCATAGGTAGGTGTAAGGCATGGTTCCACTGGATGCGTTAGCCGTTAAGCTACCATCAGCAAAACCGTTGCAACTTACGTTGTTGTCCACCGAAACGGTAGCCATAACATTTCCAGCTCCCAGGTTGATGGCACTGGTATCACTTTCGGTACAGCCGTTGGCATCGGTTACCGTAACCGTATAGGTGCCGGCAGCCAAACCACTGATAGAAGTGGTCGTCATACCATTGCTCCAAGCGTAAGTGTAGGGAGCAGTTCCACCTGAAGCATTCACACTAGATGCACCATTGGTGTTGCCACAAGTAGTGTTAGCAGTAGCAGAAGCTACAACTACCAAGGCTGTAGGCTCACTAATCGTTGTGCTGGCAGAATCCGTACATCCATTTGCATCAGTAATGGTCACCGAGTAGGTGAAAGCGGTAAGGTTTCCGGCAGTGGCAGTGGTGGCCGAGTTGGACCAGATATAAGAATAAGGCGCAACGCCTCCAGTTGCTGAAGCCGTTGCTGATCCGTCTGAAAAGCCGTTACAACTTATGTTGGAAAGCGTGGTGGCCGCAGCTACCAAAGCACTGGGCTGGGCAACCGTTTCGGAAATAGAAGTGGTACAGCCGTTAGCATCAGTGAGCGTCAAGGTGTAAGTACCTGCCGCCAGCGCAGTTGCATTAGCAGCGGTAGAACCATTGCTCCAAGAGTACGTGTAAGGCATTGTACCACCCGAAGCGGTAGTAGTAATGGCTCCATCTGAAAACCCATTACAAATGACATCACTCGCTGATGATGTCAAGCTTAAAGCAGCAGGTTCGCTAATGGTTACTGAAGCCACATCCGCACAGCCATTTACATCGGATACCGTTACCGTGTAGTTACCTGCCGAAAGGCCAGAAATACTGGCTGTTGTAGCTCCATTGCTCCAAAGGTAGGTGTAGGGCGAGGTGCCCGCAGTAGCAGAGGCCGTGGAAGCCCCATCAGAGAAACTGTTGCAGCTTACATCACTGTCTACACTGGTGGAAGCAACAATCGTGCTGGCCAAGGTATTCACTAGAGCTGTGTCGGTAGCCGTACATCCATTGGCATCACTCACCGTTACGGTGTAGGTTCCACCACTCAAGCCAGTAAGACTACTGGTGGTAGCAGCATTGCTCCATAGATAGGTGTAAGGTGCTGTGCCACCCGAAGCACTAACATTGGCTGCTCCGGTTGCACCGGCACAAGTAGCAGAACTTGTAGCCGTAGCTGTCACCGAGAGGGCAGTAGGTTCGGTAATGGTAACACTGGTGGAATCCGTACAAGCATTGGCATCTGTCACCGTAAGTGAATAGGTGCCAGCCATAAGTCCGGTTGCCGAAGCAGTAGTAGCGCCATTACTCCAAGTGTAAGTGTAAGGAGAAGTACCACCAGTAGCTGTACCATTGGCCGAGCCATCGCTAGCCCCATTACAGGTAGCGTTACTGGAACTGCCAATACCTGCAACCAACTGAGTAGGCTCTGTAAGTACCACGGAAGCCGAATCGATACAACCGTTAGCATCAGTGATGGTTACCGTGTAGGTACCAGCGTTCAGAGAAGACAAGAGGTCGGTAGTTTCTCCATTGCTCCAGTTGTAGGTGTAGGGGAAAGTCCCACCCCCGGCACTTGCGATAATGCCACCAACCGGATCACCAAAACAGAAAATTGGAGAAGTAACCGCTGCACCGGCAAAGAGTTGCTGAGGTTCAGTTAAACTCACCGAGGCCTGGTCAGTACAACCGTTGGCATCGGTAATGGTGACGGTATAGGTAAGACCAGCAAGGTTAGAAACCGTAGCAGTAAATTCAAAGTTGCTCCAAGTATAACTGTAGGGTGCTGTACCTCCCGAAGCGCTAGCAGTAGCACTTCCATTGAAATCCCCGAAGCAGAGCGGATCATTATTAACAACTACAGAAGCCACCAAGCTTGTAGCTTGTGACAAAGTAACCGAAGCCGAATCGGTACAACCGTTGGCATCGGTAATGGTCACGGAATAAGCACCAGCCACCAGACTACTAACATTGGCGGTAGTAGCACCCGTGTTCCAGGTATAGGTGTAAGGCAAAGTACC
>CALCCE010000015.1 GCA_937899835.1 uncultured Flavobacteriales bacterium
TCAAAATCCGGCTTTTCCGCCTTGGTTGGGGCCACACAAAAGGGCTGCTCGAAATCACCTTCGAAGGTGTAGATTTCTGGAATAGCAGCATAGCCATCCACGCCATCAAAAGCAGCATTGATCACCTTTTGCAAGCAGCAGGTTGGTACAATGCCCAGGGAAGCATAAATGTTGCTATAATCGTTAGATGCATTGTCCGCCCAAGCCATAGGCACAATATCTAAAGTGTTGACATAGCGACCGTTCCAGGCACTGTCATCGTCGGAAGTTCCGCTGCTGTTGCCATTTTGAATCAAAGGAAAGAGAGCTTCGTGGGCAGCCACAAAATTGGCATCGCCAAAGGAGGGCGGTGCTGTGGGAAACACATACACGTCTTTCCAATCGCTTTTGCTCAATTTGGGGTTGTCGCTACCGAACAGGTAGACCGCCAGAATGGAGGCTAAACTGGCGCCCAGGCTGTGGCCCGTAAAGATCAGGTAGGTATCAGAATCCGCCTCCTGGGCCAGGTAATTTTGGAGTAACAGATCGGTTTGTCCGAGCAGGGGCGCATCAGAGGTAAGGTCGGTCAGGATGTTAAGCGCAACACTGTTGCCCAAGGCGATCATGGGAGTATCGTCTTCCCTTTGTTCCGCGCCAAATAGGCCAACCTTTTCCCCCACCTCTCCGTCTTCGGTCACAATGTCGAAACCAGAGGTGTTGTTCGTTCCAGCTACACTGACCACGACCACGTTTCTGGTAGTGCCATCAAAAGAATAGCTCCCCTTTGCCGCAAAGAGTGCATTGTCGAGGTTGTAGAGGTTTTGGTTCGCACCGTCCTGGCCGCTTTCGTATACTGCAGGGTTCCAGGAAATTTGCCAGGAATCACCAAGGTAGCCTTGGATGGTGGCATCTCCGAACCAGGAAGTAATGTCTGTCTTCAGCGTGTCTTCATAGGTGGAAGTGCTGTCGGAACTATCGCCCGAATTTCCGTTTTGGCTGTTGATCATCAGCGAAAGGCTGAACACTTGTTGGTTTAAAGAATAGGTACTCATCTTAATTGTAGTTTTTAGAGAAGGAGATCAATGGATTTGAGGGAAGGGGTAGAAAAGCCGGACGTGAACCGCTTGCACGCCCGGCCATTAAGAACGGGCCATAAAGTGGCCTTTAGAACGCAGCTGCCGGAGCAGTCAAAATTTGATAAGAAATTCGGTTGGCGTAGGTCCAGTTTTCACCGCCTTGCATCAAACCGATGCCAACGACCACGTACCCCGGATCACAGGTGATCGAATTGTCTTCCACATAGAAAGAGGACAAATTGCTGCCTCCAACAAAATATCCGGAGACCGAACTGCTGTTGTCGTTCTGCACCCAAGCGGCATCAGAAAACTGTTTGGAAGGCGTGCCGCAATACAGCTGCAAGGCTACGCGGTTTCCTTTTTCGTAAAAACCAACTCCTATCACGACTTGCCCTTCGGGAGCCATCACCAGGTTGCTGTCTATGTACATGGTATCGGAACCCGTGTCGCCAATGCCCGAAGCACCACCCTTAGGAAAATAATTTTCATCACTCGATGGGGCGGTCGTCCAACTTTGATTCGATCCATCCATTCCACCGAAAAGGAGGTTGGGAAAAATGCGATTTCCTCCTAAGGAAAGCTGAAAACCCAAGGCCACCTGACCTGCCGGAGCTACGAGTTCATCACTGTCCACATAGGTACTCTCCGAGCCCACGTTATCGCCGGGAAAATAACTGGAGCTGGAGCCTTCTACCTGCTTCAAGACAGTAGAAGGCGGATTGCTGTTGTCAAAAGACAACAACTGTGGCACACTCACATTTTCCACAAAATCCATGGCAAGGATGCCTAAGGGATTGTTCACGGGTAGGTTGGTAAGGAAATCAGCCAGCCAGGGATTGATCTTGCCAGCCAGGTCCGACGGATTTTGAAGGTAGGGAGGAATAAGGTTGTTAATGTACCCGCTGGTAAAGGTGATGTACAGGTTGTCGCTATCTTGATTGTAGAGCGCTCGAACCAGGTTGTTTTGAATGGCCGACTCTTTATCACTCACCGAAGTGGGATTGTACAAATCTTCGCCATAAAGCATTTGATAACTATTAATGGAACTGCTGAAGGCAGTATTGGTCTCAAACGGACAATTGATGCCCGGACCACCCGAACTGTTATCATACCTCCTAAGCAAAACAATTTTTCCGCGTACGGCACCCAACTCAGGAATCGAGGATTCTTGGTAGAACACATCTTGGTTGTCGGTTAGGTAAGGGCCAATGGCTGCTAAGAAATCGGCAGTCGTATCGGCCGATTTATCCTTGCTGATGCTCATTAAAACACACTCTTGCGGGTTGGTTTTTAGAAACTGAGTGCAGGAATCAATGGCTGCTTGCAGGTTTACCTTCAGGTCTACCGGGCCATGACAAAGGTTGAGGGAACCACTGGAATTGATGAGGCAACGGATGTCCAGAAAGCGGCAACCGGCGGCCAGTTGATCGGAAAAGTCGAGCGTTTGGGTTTGAACGTACCCGGAAAGGTCGAGCACATTGGGCAGAAAGGTGGACGAGTCGTGGGTGCCGGGAATGGTAATGCGGCTCAGCGCCAATCCGTTGGGCAGGTTGCTCATCCAATTGGAGAGGTCGTTATCAGTCATTTTATAGATGGTTAGAAAACACTCCTACTCTGTTGAAGGCTTTTCGGAAATCGCCTGTCCGTGAATCGCACATTTTTGGACAGGACAAAGGTTGGAAGCGGGTCAGCCCTGGGAAAGAGGGCTACACACCCTTGGTAAAACCAGGGGTTTTCCCCTGTTTTGGGCGATCACACCCAGGAAATTCACCGATTGTAGCCGTGAGGTATTGATTGGCCAGGGAATTCCTTGTAGTATTATGCTTTTGCAAGATTTCTAATCCACCAACAATTCAAAAACATGAAATTTCTATCCCCTGCCCTGGTTTTTTCTAACCTGGTTTTGCTGCTGCTTTTGGGCTTTACGCAATGTGACAATGCACCCGCAGAAAAGAAAAAAGGCCCGCAATACACACACCAGGAATCCGATTCAGCTGCCCCTTGTGATGACCGGTGCATCATTTTTGATACCAACAGCACCAATGCCATCGCCTCTTTAGAAAAGGTTTCTTTGAACAAAGCCAAGGCTTCCATTTATTTGGGTGGAAAATTTGCGAGCACTGTCAAACATACCTTTGAACAGAGCATGAGTGCCACACACAAGGCGTTTGGGTCCGAGTTTTTGTCAGATTATGCGCACGCCTTTCATGTTTCGCGCGATGATTTGGAAGGGGTTTTGGCCAATGCCAATGCGGATGGCGCTCGGTTGTACGTCGGTATTGGATACAAAAAAATGCACTTGCTCATGGTGCCTACCGTCAACGGCAACGACACCATTTTGACCGATTCGTTACATCCCAATGGTTTTGTGTTTGATTTTATAACCCCTTGCCCTAAGCTATGCGACAAAAATGGCAGTCAACTGGACCAGGCTTACATAGACGGTGCTGCGGAACATTGGCCGCTGGACGAATTGGTGGCCAATCCGTGCTTGGTTTGTACGGATTACCCCTACCCGCCTGCGCCATAGTCGATCACCACACCCTCCTTTTCATCCATGCCCAAACTGGCCACCTACCTCACCTTTCTTCCGCTCCTGCTCACCATGGGCTGGTTCGCGCTGCGGTGGTCGTGCTGGCGTGGGCCGTGGCGGGCTTTCCGGTGGTGGTTGGTGTTTGAAACCGTCAGTCAATTGCTGGCTACGGGTTTGGCCCTGGCCAAGGTCAACAACCTGCCTTTGCTGTATGCCTACACGCCGGTGGGCATGGTGTTGCTTGCCTGGTTTTACCAGGCGCAGTTTAGGGATTTCTTGCCTCCAAGAGTGCTGGGCATCGGCATGGTGCTGTTTTTGGCTTATTGTGGCTACGACATTTGGCAAAAGGACACCCTGTTTCAGTTCAATTCTGAAGTGTCGACCCTGCAATCCATTTTGGTGGTGATGTTGTCGCTGGCGGCCTACCTCCTGTCTCTGGAAAAGGCGGCCCAACAAGCCACCAAGCCTACTGAGACGGGCCTCAATTGGATCAACTCCGGATTGTTTCTCTACCATGCCTCCAACCTCATTCTCTTTTACTTTGGCGAACTGCTGATGAACGATGCTTTTCCCGATGCCGATGCGCGCGCGACCTGGTTGCTCCATTTCGTTTTTTCTGCCGTGATGTACCTTTGTTTTTTCATTGGTACATGGAAACAGCTGAAGCCACCCAACTTACCCAAACCTTGATTCCTTTTGCTTTTGTCGTATTCGTCATAGCGGTAGGAGTGGCCTTGTTGTTTCAAAAATTTCGCGAAAAACTCATCCGCCAACGCCTGGAAAAGGAAGAATTGAAAAACCAGCACCAACTGGATTTGTTGCGCAGTGCGATTGCCGTGCAGGAAGAAGAGCGCAAACGCTTCGCCCGTGATTTGCATGACGAATTGAGTGCGGTATTGGCCGTGGGAAAAATGAATTCGGAACAATTGGCCCTCCGAGTAGCAGATCCGGCTGTGGCCACTGAAGTGCAGGAATTGCAGCACCTGTTTCAAAACTCACTGCAGGCCACCCGCCAAATCAGTCATGCCCTGATGCCGCCCGAACTGGTGAGCCTGGGATTGGAACAAGCCCTGCGCAACCTGGCCCGGCGGTTGACGGCTCAACACATCACCCCCGCCCTGCAACTTGATGCGGCCACTGAAAAAATGCCTTGGGAAACCCAACTGGCGCTCTATCGGATGTGCAGCGAGTTGATGCACAACACCCTGAAACATGCCGAAGCCACTGAAATCCACCTGCAATTGCAAATTGCCGAAGCCCATTACCGCCTGGAATACCACGACAATGGAGTGGGCTTGCCAGCACCCCTCGAAGCCCCGGGGCTGGGTTTGAAAAACTTAGAAGCCCGGGCCAGTGCCCTGGGCGGAGTTGTACACACCGGCAACCGGCCTGAGGGTGGCTTTTTTGCTTCTGTCCAATTGCCTTTACTTCCTACTTCAACGCCCTGAATGACCCTCATCCTTACGCACCAAATTGCTTATCATAATATATCTGTAGAGAAAGAGCGAGAACGAGGAAAACAGAGCGAGAACGAGAAAAGAGAGCGAAAAAGGAGAACGAGGAATTGTAGAGTGAAAGCGAGATGTGATAACGAGAAAGAAGAGCGAAAAGAAACAAGTAGCTATTATCATGCCCACCACCATTCACA
>CALCCE010000016.1 GCA_937899835.1 uncultured Flavobacteriales bacterium
TTTTTTTGTTATGTTTTTTCAATCCTGCCTTATCTAAATGTAACCACCGCCCACTCATCTTCAGAGTCTGTTGCCCGCAGCTCTTGAAAGGCATTAAACATTTAGTTGTAGTATGGACGATCAGTTGTTCTATTTACTTAGCAGATTACTCGACAAACATCACATCTACCTGAATAAAGCAGAATTAAAACTCCAAATTGCCAGCCACCCTACCTACCCCAGCTTACACGCCGTTACCGGCGTTCTCGACCATTTCAAAATAGAAAACCTGGTGGTAGAAGTACCGCAAAATGAGGCCACGCTTTCGCAGCTGCCTGCCCACTTTCTAAGCGTAGTTTACCTGGATGAGCAGGAGGCTTTTGTAGTGACCACGCTAAAGCGAAACCGAGTAGTGCTCGAGTTGGGCGATGGAAAGAAAAAAAGCCTGAATACCCAAGAATTTTTAAGCGCATGGCAAGGCATTGTACTCGCCGTAGAAAAAGGCACTCATTCAACTAATGACGGCTCTATAGCACTACTTTGGGCCAGTCGCATCATTGCTACCGCATTGGGATTGGTGGGCCTTGGATACTTTTTTGCTGCCGATCCGGGAAGCTATTCATGGTTTCATTTTACCTCCAGCCTGCTTGGTCTTTTTCTTAGTTTGCTAATTGTTCGCCACGAATTGGGCTTCCCATCCAAAGCGGTCAATGAATTGTGTACCGGTAAAGAATCCACCAGCTGTGAGGCGGTGCTGCACTCCAAGGGGGCAACTCTTTTTGGTCAATTAAAGCTGAGCGACCTCAGCCTCATCTTTTTCCTTGGCTTAACCCTGGCTTCTTACCTCACCACGGTGACCAGCAGTGAATTCAACGCTTTGCGTTACCTATCACTTTTGGCATTGCCCATTACGGTATATTCCCTCTATTACCAAAAGTGGGTCGTGCAAAAGTGGTGCCCGCTATGCTTGGGCATTGTGGCTACGTTGTGGTTGCAAGCTGGAGGTATCCTGCTGGAACTTCCTTCGTTTCCCTTACTGCTTGACGGACCGGGTAGCCTGGCGTTGTTACTTAGTTTGTCCTTTGTGGCGGTTTTCTGGCTGCTCCTACGGCCGCTATTGAACGACCAAAAACAATTGGGCGAAGTGAGTTTGAACTACAACCACTTTAAGCGCAATTTCAAATTGTTTGATGCGGTTTTTAAACAAGGCCACAAAGTACCGCCACTCCTGGAAGATGAAATCGTATTAGGTCCTGCAAATGCGCCCATCAATCTAACCATTGTTACCAATCCTTCTTGCTTTTATTGCAAGGAAGCCCACCAGCATGTGGAACAAATGCGCCACACCTATAAAGAGCAACTAAAGGTGACGGTTCGGTTCAACATTAAACCCCAAGACCGGGAAGAAGCCAATGGAAAAATTGCGCTCCGTTTATTGGAAATGTACCACACGCCCACTGCCCTCTCGCTCGAAACGGCACTACAAGAAGCTTATGCAGAGGGGGTAAATCCTGAAAGGTGGCTATCCAAATGGGGAGAGGCGCAAGCAACGGCCGCTCTGGAAGCTCTGATCGAGAAGCAATACGAATGGTGTGCGGCCAACGATACCAATTTCACACCTGCCTTTTTCATCAACGAACGGCCCTACCCCGAAGAATTCGATCGCAACGATATGATCTTTTTTATGGATGAATTGATCGAACAGGCCACCCACCAAGGGATGCCCCAAATGGCTTATTCGCATTGAGCATAAGCTGCGCTCATTAGCAAGTTAGAACCAACCTTACTTACCGCTTTTTCGCGAAAGAAAGACACATGCCACAGGTGTCTGTAACTGTCTGTGTCTAATTACTAATTAATGTTTACAATGAAAAATTTAAAGAATTTAGGAAAGATCCTAAGTAAGACTCAACAAAGAAGCGTCTTTGGAGGCTCTAATTTCATTACGCCGGGCTCCTGTGTGCCTTATGGTGTTTGCTTGTCTGACGCAAATTGCTGTGAAGGTGAAACCTGTAAGGTTATGAGTTCTGCCAATATTCCCGGAGGAAGAGGAGGAGATAAAGGCGAAAATGCCATCTGTATTCAAAAAGTAAAAGTCAAACCAGTTTAAGGTTGCGCTTTTCACCAGAAGCGGGAAGATTTCCCGCTTCTTTTTTTAACCACTTTGATCTCTTGCCTATTGCGCTAAAAATACCCCAAAAGAACCTCTCGCGAAGGACAGACGTAAGCTGCGGGTGTCTTTAAATCCACCGCATTATTTTATTAATCAACAACTAACATCATTATGAAAAACTTAAAAAGTTTTGGAAAAGTATTGAGCAAAGCCGAGCAAAAAAAAGTAACCGGCGGATTCGGCCTAATTGCACCTTACCTCTGTGTAAACGGACAGCAATGTGAAACCACCAACGACTGTTGCTTTGGCGAGACCTGTACCTTTATCCAGTACGGCCACCCCAAATATTGCTATTGATTTAAGAACCCACACGTGGTTTTTTAAACCAAGAAGTCAACGTTTGATCAAGAAGCGGAAAAGTCTCTTTTCCGCTTCTTCCTAAACTGCTTCCCCTCTACCCCTTGAAAAAGTTTCCTCACTATACCCAGATCGATCAGAAGGACTGCGGCCCTACCTGTTTGAAAATCATCGCCAAGCATTACAACAAGACGGTATCGATCCAAGAACTACGGCAACTTTCGGAGACGACCCGGGAGGGCAGTTCTTTGTTTGGCATCAGCGATGCCGCCGACCAAATCGGCTTAAAAAATGTAGGGGCACAGCTGACATTAAAGGAGCTAAAAACAGCGCCCCTCCCTTGCATTGTACACTGGAACGACAACCACTATTCGGTGCTTTATAAGGTGAATCGCAATCAGTTTTACCTGTCGGATCCTGCACAACGTCTGGTCAAATACAACGAGCAGGAGTTTAGCCACCATTGGTTTGGCAACAATGCGGGTAACCAGGAGGGAATTGCGTTACTGCTTGAACCTACGCCTCATTTTTACGACCGGGAGTTCGCCTCTTCTGAGGAGATGGGCTTCGGTTTTTTACGCAAATACATTTTCAGATACAAGCGTTTTATTTGGCAGCTGGCCATTGGTTTGGTAGCAGCGAGTTTGCTGCAACTCATTTTTCCTTTTCTCACCCAAAGTATTGTTGATGTAGGCATCAACAACCAAGACCTGCACTTTATCTATTTGGTATTGTTTGCGCAGTTGGCTTTGTTCCTTGGTCGAACCACCATTGAGACCATTCGCAGCTGGATTTTACTTCACATGAGCGCGCGCATCAACATATCGTTGGTTTCCGATTTTTTTGTCAAACTCATGGGCTTGCCCATCGCTTTTTTCGACTCCCGCATGACGGGCGATATTTTGCAGCGCATCAACGACCACAAACGGATTGAGCGCATCCTTACGACTTCTTCTCTTAACGTATTGTTTTCCTTCATTAGCTTGCTCTTGTTCAGTGTAGTTTTGCTTTACTATAGCCCCATTATTTTTAGCATCTATTCCGTCGGAAGTGTGCTGTTTTTTGTTTGGGTGGCGGTGTTTTTGAAACGGCGAAAAGTACTGGACAACGAACAGTTTTCGGAGATCAGCAAAGAACAAAGTAAGGTGATTGAGCTGATCAACGGAATGCAGGAAATTAAACTGCACAACGCTGAGAAGAAAAAACGCTGGGGATGGGAATTTGTACAGGCGCGCCTGTTCCGAATTTCCATCAAAAGCCTCAGCCTGGAACAATATCAAAACATCGGTTCGGGCTTCATCAATGAAATCAAAAACCTGTTTATTACGGTAATTTCGGCCAAGCTGGTCATTGAGGGCGACATCACCCTCGGTATCATGCTTTCCATCAGCTACATCGTGGGCCAGTTAGACGCTCCGATCTTCCAATTGCTCAATTTTATTCGCGATGTGCAGGATGCTAAAATTTCTTTGGGCCGCCTTTCGGAAATTCATCAAAAAGAGGACGAAGAACCACGTGGTACTCATTCCATCAAACTACCCGATACGCAACAAGACCTGGTTCTCTCCAAGATTTCTTTCCGCTATACGGGTGCAGAAAATCGAGTATTGAACGCGTTGAACCTCCAGATTCCGGCCAACAAGGTGACGGCGATTGTGGGCTCGAGTGGAAGTGGCAAAACCACACTCATGAAGCTTCTCCTGCGCTTTTATGAACCGGAGGAGGGAACCATCCGATTGGGCACACACCAGCTCAAAAACATTTCGCAAAGCGCCTGGCGGGAAACCTGCGGTGTGGTGATGCAGGAGGGTTTTATTTTCAACGATACGATTGCCAACAACATCGCGGTAAACGCGGATCATTTGGACCGTAAAAAATTGCTACACGCGGTGCATGTGGCCAACATCAAGACGTTTATTGAGTCGCTTCCACTGAGCTACAATACACAAATCGGTGCGGAGGGCATGGGCTTAAGCACTGGCCAAAAGCAACGCCTGCTCATCGCACGGGCAGTGTATAAGAGCCCACAGATGTTGTTTTTTGATGAGGCCACCTCGGCCCTGGATACCAACAATGAAAAGGTGATCATGGAAAAGCTGAACCGCTTTTTCGAAAACCGCACCGTGGTGGTGATTGCACACCGCCTGAGTACGGTGCGCAATGCAGATCAGATTGTGGTGCTCAATGAAGGAAAAATTGTAGAGACGGGCACCCACGAGACGCTGATTCAAAACAAACAAGAGTACTACCGCCTCATCAAAAGTCAATTAGAATTGGGATAACAATATGCCAGAACTGCTGGAAAAAATCGAGCTAAAGAGCGAAGAAGTAACCGAAATCCTCACCGAAGTGCCCAACTGGATGATTCGATGGGGCAATTTGGCTTTGCTGAGTTTGATTGTGTTGCTGTTGACGATCACCTGGTTCATTCAATACCCGGATGTACTTACGGCCCAGGTGGTGATTACCACTGAGATTCCTCCACAAAAAACCTTTGCACCGATGTCGGGTAAGTTGACGGAATTGCTGGTGGAGGACAACGCCCAGGTGGCTCCAGGGCAAGCTCTTGCAGTGATGGAAAATACGGCCGATTACCCATCAGTGGTGCGGCTTCGAGCAATTCTCGATACGGTTTCACTGCAACAACAACAATTTGTATTTCCGGTTGATTTACTGGCCCCCATGCAGTTGGGCCCAATCGAAGCACCCTATTCTCTTTTTGTCAACAGCTGCCTCAAATACCGCCTCAATCGTCATTACCAACCCCTGCAGCACCAGGCCGAGGTCAATGCGCAAGTGGTAGAGGAGTTGCAGTTGCAACTCAAAGCGCTGAAAGCACAGCAGGCCTTGGGGCAACGGGAACTGGCCCTCGCTCAACAAGAACTGGCAAGGCATGAAGTATTGTTTAGCGAAGAAGTGATATCTACCCAGGAATACGAGCGCAAGCAGTTGCAATTTGCCCAGCAGGAAAAGAGCTTGGAAAATACTACTGCGGCCGTTTCCCGGCTGCGACAAACCATTAAGGAGGCGGGCCAAAGGCTCAAATCTTCGAAAGTCAATGAGGTGAAAGAGGAGTTGCTGCTTTGGCAGGAGGTGACCCATCATTTCCATCAATTGGAAAAAGCCATTCGCGATTGGGAACAACAACATGTGCTGCGCTCGGACCTGCACGGCACAGTGAGTTTCTTACAGGTTTTGACGGAGCAACAAGCCCTGAATCAAGGCGATTTGGTGTTTTCCATTTTGCCCGGAACGCAAAATACTTTTGTGGCCCGGCTCCGTTTGCCCAAAGCCAACTCGGGAAAAATTCAACCCGGCCAGCGGGTAAGGATAAAACTTGACCAATACCCTGCCAAAGAGTTTGGCACGGTGGAAGGCACGGTGAAACACATGTCTTTGGTAACCAATACAGAAGGATTTTATTTAGTAGAAGTGGCCTTGCCCCCTGCCCTCATTACCTCTTATCAAAAACCGATTGATTTTCGACAGGAGATGACCGGTACGGCCGAAATTGTCACCGAAGATTTGCGTTTGATCGAGCGCTTTTTCTATCCCTTTCGCACCCTTCTGGATGCTTGAAAACAAGTGGTGCTTTTTCCTCTTTGCAGGCCATTGCTCTACTTTCCCTGAGGTACCGACCGGTTGTAAGGCACATCGTTGATCCAGTTGAAGCCCCGTTTCAGTAAAATAAACTCATCCGGATTGAAATACTTGGTTTGAATCACCAAGGTATCTTCTTCGAATACACCGGAAAGGTGCAGGTTTTCTTCTTCAAAAGTGTAATCGAGGTGATATACTTTGGAGGTGTCTCTGAAGGAGGACAAGGTGAGCACTTGCTCGGTGGTATCTAACTTGGCTACCAGGTAACGCAGGCGGTTGTTCATGCCCTTGATGCCCCACAGCAAGCGGTTGTTAAACCCTGGTAAATCCATGAAAGCCTTGCCCCAGCGCAACGTATCGGTAGTGAGTGGCGGCAAGGTATCGCCATTGGCTACAAACAACTCTACTTCGTGAATGCCATACAAAGCGGGCCGGGGCCGATCTGGATTGTATTGTGATTCGGTTTCGATGCCGGAGATAATGGGCTCCGCCATGATGTAAACGGCAAACAAGACTTGCACCCCGAGGAAGGTATAGCGCTTCCATCGGGTAGTGAACAAGGTGGGAAATTTCACACTGCCCACCGGCTTGTTTTGGAGGAACACCCCCAACAATCGTTGGTAATCCGCCCCGGCGATGTAGAGGGAAATGAGCACCAACTGAAACGAAAAAAGTTTTACCGGCACATCGTAGGTCATGTTGAGCAAAAAGACATTGAGCATCACGCCAAAGGCAACCAAAGCGCCTAAAGTTCTGGTGCGGTGAAAGAGCAACAACAAACCCGCAATGGCCTCGCCCCATCCCGAAAATTGTTCGTAGGCTTCTGAGGCGGACATGAAGGTCCACAACAGGCGCATGGGGGAGCTTTCGCCATAGGTTTCCAGCAGACGGCCGATGCTGGGATACCCGAATTGCTCTCCAAACGCTTTGATAAACCCGTAGCCAAACAGGTTGTAGATCAGGTAATAGGTAAACAGCAGATAGCCCCACCGCCAAAGGCGCTGGTAGCTGCTCCGGTGGCGGTCCAACACCGTCCAAAGGGTGCCTCCGATGAGGGATAATACCACCCATAGAAAACTTTGCACCCAATCATAGGCGCGGTCTCCGCTTCCGGTGATTCGGTAGGCAAGTTCACCTTCCATCCCCAAAATATTGGGAGCCGTAATGTTGATTAACCACGTCCAGCCAGCGGTGATTCCGTCCATTAAGAAATCCAATGGCAACACCGAAAGCGGAAAAGGGAAAATGGAGATAAAGAAGAAAAGAAAAATAAAACGAAAACTGATTTTACGGGCCGTGCTCCAGTTTTCGTGCAACGAGATGGTCGATTCCATAAGGGGGTGATTCAATGGGACGGCAACCTATGGATTTGATCGGCGAAATGCAAATGTGAAATGGCAAATACTGCCTTTAGTTAGTCTTGCTGGGTAAGAAAGAAAACAGGCCCTGCTCAGCGATAAAAAAACTGCGCTAATCTTGGGGCTGAATTTGCGCAGTTTTTCTCTTCCAGAACGATGCCCGTTTGTTAGGGGTATAAGTGGTTGTTAATTGATCGTCAACAAATAATCTGCTCCGGCTAAAGAAATGTCAATGGTGAATGCGCCCATAGGATGTCCGCAGGCACAAGCGTCAGGCATTGTAACCAAATTTGGAAAGAAGAAAGGGCAAGAGCCCGGACCGCCAGGAAACCCAACGGGTACCGAATTAAGACAGCCACTAAATCCCCGCACAGGAGGTACCCCACCAGCAGCCTGACTCACTTCCACGTAATAGAAGTTATTGGGTACAAGGGGTGACAATGCATGAATTAAGGTGAGTCCTTGAAAGCCGGAAACATAAGCCTGCGAAAAATTAGAAGGCGGTCCTGTGCAGGACATCAAATTATCCTCAAACGATTCGACGAAGACATCGCAAGGGGTGTTGTTGACGACAAACAATCGCTGTGCGGTAGTTGCTGAAATACACAGCAACAAACCCATGATCAGGGAGATTAAATTTTTCATTTTTCTACATATTTGATGAATACTGAATGGAAATGGGTAAGCTTTCTCTTTTCAATCAAGCCAATGGGCTACCCATTGAAAGCACCAAAGCTTTGCTCGTAGGAGCAGAATACTACGTAAAAGGCATAAAGGATTTTTTGGGTGATTTTGGGCGAATAAACAGGTTAACTTCTATCAAATTAATTCGATCCTGGCCTTTTCAAAACCCACACTGCGTGATCTGACCACTTCACTGCGTGAAATGCAAAGCCGGTTGAGTAAACTGTTGGAGCATAGGTGGGTCAAAATAAATTGGGCAGCAGACCTCACAGCTTTATAAAATTCGCCCACTATGCTCAATGTGAAGCAATTGTCCCCACAGGAGTGGTCATAAAATCATAAATTATTTAGCTGGCAGCAACGTAAAACCTTCTGGAAGTGCTACCCGATTGACGCCTTTCTGCTATCCGTTCAACCAGACAACCATGCCTATAAAAAGGCCATAACCCAGCACTGCTGCGCTGAGCCACAGCATTGTTTTTCCGAGAAAAGGCCAAACAGATTGGTGGTACCATTTGCGGTAAATGGCCATTAACGCAAGTGCTATCGCGCCTGGAATGAGTGCGAAAATAAACGTGTAAAAATGGAAATAAGCGAATAGAATCGCGATACTTTTTTCATCTAACAGGCCGTAAACGATTGGGGTTAAAAGCAGACTTAAACCGGTAATACCCACACTGAGCATAAAGACCCAACGGATCAACCTCAATAAGCAGGGTAGGTAACGATCAAGATACGCGCGCATCGTCATTTTGCCCTACTTGAAATTCGGAAGGTTGATGCATGGTGTTTCGCTCCATCTTTAGTTACGGTTATGCCCTGAGGATCAACACATGTAATTGCTGTAAGACGGTAAATTTAATGGAAACCGATCGGTAAGTTGGAGGACCGGTTCAACCCGTATTCAAATGCTCTTAATCCCTTTTTGAATCACCTGAAGGGCAGTTTGCTTGTAAGCCTTTGAAATGGGTACCTGCGCTCCTCCCGTCACTTTCAAAACCCCTCCGTCCACTTTTAGTAGCTCTTCTACGTTAGTGGTATTGACCAAAAAAGAGCGGTGTACCCGAATAAACCCCAGTTCCTCCAAAGAGAAATTGACATCTGCCAGCATGCGGGAAACCAATAGCGGCTTTCTGCCACTGGCAAAGTGGAACCATGTGTAAGCCCCATTGGCCTGGATGTGGGTAATTTCAGAGACCTTCAGGTACTTACTGCCCGACCCAATCGGTACCGCAATGCGCTGGTTTTCCTCATCGGCATGCAACACTTTGAGCAATTGCTCATAAGAGGGTTGTTTTTGTTGCTCAATGAGCACTTGGGTACGCTCTAAGGCTTGTAAAAGCTCTTGTTTGAGGATGGGCTTTTCGAGGTAATCTACGGCCCCGGCACGTAGGGCCTGCAAGGTGTATTGATGATACGCTGTAACAAAAATGATATGGGGACGTGCTGCCGTCAGTTGTTCCAGCAGGTCGAAACCATCGCCATCGCCCATCTGCACATCGAGCAAGACAATATCCGGCTGCTTTTCGGTGATCAAAGCCAACCCTGATTCTACGGCATCTGCTTCACCAACCAGCTTGATCCAGGGGCAGTGAGTCGTCACCAGGTTGCGCAACAACGAGCGCATTTTAGTTTCATCGTCTACAATGGCAAGTGAGGTCATATCGGGTCGGTGGGTGGAAAGGTGAATACAACACGGGTACCGGCTGGCTGGTCCTGCTGGAACAGATCGGTTACTTCCATGGTAATCTTAGCTGTGCGTTGGGAATTGATCAACTCCATGCGTTCGAGGATGGATTGCGTACTGAACGAACGGTGCAAGAGGCGGTACTTTTTTTGGACGGTGGCCGCATAAGCCCGCCCTACCCCATTGTCTTCAATAGTACATTCCAGTTGCTGGTCAATGGCTTTAAAACGGATCCACACTTTACCTCCCACTTGTTTTTTGTTCATCAAGCCGTGGCGGATCGCATTTTCTACTACCGGTTGTAAAAACAAGGGTGGCAATTGAAACAGTGTTGGATCTAAGCCTTTTTCCAGTTCTATTTCGAACTGTAATTTCTCTTCAAAGCGCAGCTTTTCCAATTTGAGGTACTTGGTGAGCAGTTCAATTTCCTCGGCCAACAGGATTTGCTCGCAAATGGAATGGTCGAGGATGTTGCGCATCAAGCGCGAAAATAGAGCAATGGTTTCCATGGCTGACTCTTTGTCGTGACGGTTCACCAGGTCCTGAATCGAGCTAAGTGCATTGGCAATGAAATGCGGGTTCATTTGCGAACGTAGGGCGCGTTGTTCGGCCTTTAAGCGCAAAAGCTCATTGAGTGTTCGTTTTTCTTTTCCACTGGCCCACCAGCGATACAGCCCAGAACCTATTAATATGAGACCCAACACACACAAGATGCGAAACCACCAATATTGATAGAAGGCAGGCTGGATGTTTATTTTCAATGCTGTCGTAGAACTCCATGTGCTTCTATTTACGCGTGCTTGGAGCTGGAAAGTATATTCACCCGGTGGCAGGTTGGTGTATTGGACCGAGTTGTATCGAGAGTTGAGCCAGGTGCTATCTAAACCGAGCATTCGAGTGCGAAAATGTTGTCTCAGTCGTTGATAATCCGCAAGTTCATAATGCAGCACGATTGAGTTTTCATTGTGTTTGAGGTTAAGCTCTTTTTGTAATTCTCTTTTTTGGTGATTTACTCGAATGGTGTTGATATGGGTATGTAATCGAAATTCTTTTTGCTCAAAATCTTTAAATGCTATCCTCAAAACCCCACTCAACGAACCTAAATACAAATGTTCGTCAGTTGCTACGAAATTTCGACTATTAATTTCATATTGGATATCTGCCCATCCTACAAAATGTTCGACCACTGGCTTTTCATCTACCTGGTAAACTCGGTGCACTGTGCCATGGGTTGCTCCATCAAGGGCCCAAATTACTCCTTCATGATCTGCAGTCAACATTCGACAAGAAACCTGCTCACCCTTTTGATCCAATACTGGAACAAGGCTATCTTTTCCGACCATAAAAAGACCTTGCCCATTGATTTCCGTCCAGATGTAGTTACCTCCACTTTTGACATAGCTACAGTGTATCCCTCGTAATCTCTCCTGCACCTGAATTGGAACAACAGGCTTGCCATCCTGAATAGTTAAAAGGCCTTTGCTGCCTGCCAACCATACAGTGCCACTGGTATCAACGGCAAAGTTCCAAGCTCGTGCAACTCCCTTTATTCTATAATTGGAAGTGGACAAGCTTTCCTGACTAATATTGATATAATCAACACCGGTTAGGCCAATCAAGGAATCTGATGCAAATGCATGCATCCCAGTAAGGTAGGCCTTATTAGGTCGCCCTTCCTCCCACAACGGAATTGAATGCCAACTGGAATCTTGCCAAAATGATAAATGATCCCAGGAGGCACTCCACAGTCGATCACTTAAAGTATCGAAATAGAGCATGTATGTGGGTTCTAAATCATTCCCTTTATTAGCAGCAGGAAGTTGCCTTACCGTATCGGCCCCAAACAAAAGCACGTTTCCATCCTGCGTTTGGCAATACACCGTTTTATAATCGGTGGTTAAACTTGAGGAGGCCGGACGCTCTATTATTGCATTTTCATTGGAATAACACTTCACCTCAAATCGCGGTATATAGCAGAACTTCAGTTCATTGGATTTGACCCAAAGGCCTCCGTTCCTGTCTTCGGCTACAACGGCAGTAGCACCACTCAAAAGGTGTTGTGCACCTGCTCCAAGCGAATCAACTGTAGTTAAAAACATACCTTCCAAAGTGCCGACCCATAAGTTTTTTCGCGAATCTTCAAACAGCTTAATGACAGGATGATCGAACGTATGGTGACGTATCAAGCTATCGCAAGTAAAGTGCACGACCTCCCTATTTCCCATAGAGAGGGTAAAGCGATCTTTTCCGTGTACCAATAGCGTTGTTTCGAAAATACTATTAGGAAATCGCTTCTTAGTAATTGGACGAAAAACTTCGTCTCGGTAGAAATACAACGAAAACGGACGTTTTTTTTGAAGCGAATCTTTTTGGGAAACTATAAAATGAAACGGCGTTCCATCTTCTAAATAAGTCAATACATGCCCATGGATTCCAGATGAGCGGCCCACAATTTCTTGTAGGTTGCCTGCAGTATCTAATTTGGAATAGCCAATACCTCGAATAGAAAAGTGCCAATTGCCGGCACTGTCTCCCCAAGCAGCATCAAAGGTTCCTTTTAACAAGTGTTCAATTTTCTCGATGTAAGGGTGGGGCTCCAATCCATCATAAGTTACCAGATCGAACCCATGGACCATACCTTTCGCCCAAAGTCTGCCCTTGGCATCTTCATAAATGGCTGGGTACATCTCTTTTTTGGTACCCTCTTTCCGTTCCAGGTAACTTTTCCTTTGCCCGTTGAACCGATGCACTCCTCTACCGCTAGCCATAATGACAACATTGTTCGTATCAACTGCCATATCCCACGCCTCTACCTCAGGTGCTTTCATGAAAAATTCGCTGGCAGGCACGACCATAGGCAAGGGCTGCTGGGCCAATAGCCCCGCTAACTGTAGGACCAAGAGAAACAAAACCAGCATCCACCGGCAGCTTAATCGCTGCAGCGCTGGACTAAATAACCGATATTGATATAGAAGCGTTTCTTTCGTCAAAGTAGTGGAGCTATCGAAAAATAACTAAAAACCGCAAAAGTCTACTCGCTAAGGATCAGACTTTTGCGTCAATACTAAACGCATTTACCAAATTGGCTTCAGCAAACGGATGGTTCCTCTTGAACGAATGCAAAGACGCATCAATTGCTGTTGACTCACAAATGGAGCCACCTATTGTTTCATGATTTTATAGTTCAAGGACAAGGCGTCACTTTGCGACTGCAAGAGGTACATTCCAGGCGCAAAATCGGAAAGGTCCATCTCCAGTTGGTGTTGGTCCGGTTGCAATTGAAAACGGGCGACTATTTGCCCTTCCACGTTGGTGAGTGTCAATTGCACTTCGCTGGTTCGCTCCACACCCGTCAATACCAGGTTCACCCAATTGCTGCTGGGGTTGGGATATACTTCTACCGCCATGGCCTCAGGTTCCCCCGCCTCTAACTGCCCACCGACAGCGGTTCGGCAATTGGCAATGATAATGCCCACTGTCGTTTGTGCGATTCCACAAGTATTGGTTACGATAACGGTGGGAAGAAATATACCAGCCGATGTATACTGATGCTTAAAATTTTCTACCCCACAAGCGGTTCCCGTGTAAGGGGCGGTTCCATCTCCCATATCTATACTGTAGTGGTTAGGAAAGGCAGAAAAACAATTGTTGGTATGCATCTCGTTAGACAACAATTGTTTCACACAAGGGGTGGTAGGTGAAAATCCAGTATTTAGCACCAGGTTGGCCGTAGGAGGAGCGGTAACATCCATCAAAAAACCAGGTGATTGCAAATTCGCCCCACCCACGGTCACATAATCCATAAAAACGCGATAAGCTCCTGGACCAGGTGCACTTATAGCAAAGGGTTCATCATTGTAAAATGGCCCGTACCAAATGTTGGTATAAGGAGAAGGAGAAAACTCATCTTCAAATACCACAAAAAAGCTCTGAATACCGCTAAATTCTTCTGGATTAGCTTGCAAAGTGAGCTCTGAGTCGGGACACGTTTCACCGGCATCGGGCAGGTTGGTGGTGGAGGTAGCCGGGGAGCAAACATCATGAGTTGCCCCCGAGGTAATGCAAATTTGCGGCCCTGCCCAAGCGATGCTCCCAAATAAAAATCCTGCAAAAAGGGTAATAATTGATTTCATTTCATCGGATTTAAGGTGATCAATAAATTCAGCAGTGCTTCTGGAATATCACTACTGCTACCACAAATGAAGGAGGACCACAAACGCTAATCAAGCCACAATTGATGAAACAAGGAGCAAAACCAATGAAACCGCTTGGAAAATGCATGAAACCCTTCCTAACATTTCGTCGATGCGCAAGGAGGAGGGCTAAAACCAAAACAGCGCGAAAGGAAACCCTTTCGCGCTGCACAATGAGGTAATATAAACTGACCGGCTTTTAGCTGCTGGCTTCGGTAAATTGGCTGCGCACAAAAAAGATGTCCAGCTTTTCGCCCGCCGCCGTGGTAGCATCATCGCCAATGTTGAAGGACACACACAACTGAAATACCTGGGTCACCATCCACACCGGATCAGAGTTTTTGGCCTTAAAACTATAAGTCCGTTCAATGTCGGTTTCTTCGTTGAGGGCCAAACCGAAAGTGTTACTATCCTTAGTCGTAAAAGTTTCGGTAAGTGAAGCACTGATGTTGCCCAGAGAAGCTTTGCCCAAACCCACCGGAAATTTAATGCCCAGCTTTTCAGAGGTTTTACTAATCTGTTCGCTCGTGGTGGTATTGCCCACCGTTTTCTTAGTGTTTTTGCCAAAGGCCACCGACCAATCAGGTTTATCGGGGTTGCTCTGTGGCTTTCCGATATACTCGGAACCTTCGTACTCACTTACCCATGCAAAATTTCCGGTTGCGGCATACTGTTTCCCAACGGCACTGCCAAAACGCTGCTTAGCAGCCGCTGTGCCGCCTACGGTGCCGTAGCCTCCGTTGTAGATCACCCAACGGTCTTCTACAAAAGCATTGGTGACAGCGGCTTGCGTGCCCGATCCTGTGGTGGCAAACCTGAGGCAAACGTGCGAGTCTTTCTCATAGTTGAATTCGGCTTTTACGTCTTCTACATTTCCGTCGTCGGTGAAGATACCGGCAATGGCTCCGGCAATAGCAGTAGGATCGTCGGGAGTAGCAAAAGGCACTGGAAACATTATGGTGGTTCCTTCGCCAGCCACTAAATCGTTGGCAACGGCAGGTGGTCGATTGGCCGGATCAGGACAACGACCAGACTTGCTGCGGGTACTGTAGCGATTGGGCGTTGCCTTCACCAAGGTGCAACCATCGCTGCTCAGGCAATCGTTGATCAAGGCGTTAGCCTCTGAATTGCAACGGTCGGCCCAAGTAGGAGCGGCAACACAAGTATCGTTTAAAACGGAGAAGTTGGGAGAGTTGGCATAAACGGTGCTTCCCGAGTCGGATATGGTAGGCCGGTTGGGGGAACCAATGGGCTTGGGTCCCATTACGAAAATGAAGGTATCGAAATCGGGTACTGGAACGGAAACACTGAGGTGAAATTCATCTACCCGATGAATGACCTGTGTACCCACTTCCAAACACTGGTAGGTGACGTGCAGTTGCCACATCAAGTTCACGGTATTGGCACTGGGGTTCATGGTGTAGGCAATGCTTTTGGTATCGGCCACCATTAAGCTTTGCTGGTTGCTTTCGGACCACCCAAAAGAATTGTTGATGGAACCGGCCAAATGTTCGAAACCCAAAGAATAGTTTCCATCCTGAACGTAGTTGGTTACGGCAGTATGTTGGGTTTCGATGGTTGATCCTTTGTAGGAAGTTACCTGGTAAGAAGAGCCACAGGCTTCGGCAGCAATGGCACCGATCAACTTCCACTCGAAAACGGCGGCATATTTACCGTCGGAGCTGTTGACGATGGTGGGCTTAGGGACCGAAAGATCGGCCGCGTAAGACTTGGGAAGAGCAGGGTTTTGAATGGTAATGTCACCAATCTTGGTGGTAGGATTGTTGGCCGTTAAGATGTTTTCGGGCTTTGTAACAATTTGAATGGGGGTGTCTGTTGTATTTGACATAACAGGGGGACAAGTTACAGGTTGCTTGCTGCACCATTACAGCAGGTTTTCAAACCTAATGGGGATGTACTCGTCTTCTGGAAAAAATGACTTGAGAGGTCGATTGTTGGTCATGAAAGGGACCAAATGACACACTTGTCAATAAAATAACCTAAGCACCTTCTTACTCTTAGGTACCCTTCGAGCGCTTCAGCCCAATTAATCGGGATGCAAATTGGCTTTTTACCAACAGTATTACCCCCTTACACGGGATTATACGCATTTTCAAAATGGGGTATTTATTCCCTTTTGGTAGCGATGGGAGATGGCAATATTTGGAGTCAAATAATTAACCATCTAAATCCACAAAAATGATCGTATCAGACAACCACGGTGATATTATACCAAAATGGAAATCACTGGACAGCTTTCAAATAGAGAAGTGTTTATCTCAGTATTTTGATGGGAATGAAGAGGGGAACAGTGGTTACGCCGGCCAATTAAGTCGACTTCTCCGAATTGATTTTGGGACCTCAGATAGCACTATCACTGGAGAGATTCAAAATGCGAGTAGTATCGTTATGCATTTGGCAGCACATTTAGGTTCAGACTCTGCCAACCCGGAAGAGGTTGGAGTTTTTGATATCATTTTTGAAGTTGTTGGTGGAGGTTCTTCTTCGTTTTTCGCTTTCAACCCAAATGACGGTGGAAGGAGTTATCAACCTATTACAACTCGAGTTAATCCGGACGCAGCACCCATTCGTAGATACGGAATTTCACCAAAATTGAAAAACAAGCTTACTCGCAATTTTCTGGTATTCCCTGGGGCCATGTATGAGCTATTTTACTCTTTAAAGCCGGCCAATGTAGATGATAACCCAATTTATGAAGGCAATCGTTCATGGGTAAAAGCACATAGTTTTCCAATTGAAAACCAAAACTTAACAGTAATAAAAGAAAATGTTGTTGACACTTCAAAAATCATCGTTCACCTCGGAGCCGACCCCTCCGATTTGTTAGTAAATGATACCATTTTGGCATTAGTAGTTGAGATTCAAACACCAAATCAAGAAACCATCTTTTTGGATTTCATTGGCTCCCGCCCACCGCTGACCACCGCTGCCCCAAACAATTTAAACGCCTAAGAGCAACAGTTCACTCCAAGTCAATTCACTGAATTTTATAACTTCCCCCAAGGGCAAAAACTTTGGGGGAAGTTCAACTGGATATCAAGTTGCTGGTTCGCTTATCGCAGTTCGCTGTGTTGGTGCCGCTTTGCGTGGGTTGTATCCACCGCTCCACGTTGGACCCATCCCAGCGCCTGCTGCTTTGGCTGGTGGGGCTTTCAGCTTTTACAGAGGCAGCAGCCTATGCTGCGGACGTGTTGGCATTGCCCTACAACACCCCGGTTTACAACCTTTTTGCGGTGCTTCAAATCTTACTCTACAACCGCCTGTTTGCACAACTACTCCCCTGGCCACTGCTTAAAACCTGGTTCAATGCTCCCTTGCTCCTCCTGTTGGTTTTTGGCGCCATCAACCTGATTTGGCTACAACCCATGATCGCCCTCCAAACCAACCTGATTGTAGCCGCCATGGTAGTACACATTGGTTTTGCGATGGGCTACTTGCAGCATTACCTCAAAACTTCTACTGCCACTTCCATTTTTGCGGCACCCATGCTATGGTTTGCCATTGGGGTATTGTTCTATAGTCTGGGAACTATTTTGCTCTATGCTGCACTCAGCAGAATGGTAGGCCAAACGCAGTCTTCCCTCCTTTCGCCCTGGAGTTTAAATGCCCTGCTTTTTATATTGTTGAACCTCTTTTACGCCATAGCTTTATGGAAGAAAGCACCCAACTGATCAGCTTCAACGAAATCGTCATTCTGGGCATGCTGCTGATGCTGTTTGTAGCCCTCAGTATCGTTTCTACTTTTTTGGTATTTCAACGCCGAATCATTTTACAACAACGCACCCACCAACAAAAAGAAACGCAACACCAAAAGCAACAGCT
>CALCCE010000017.1 GCA_937899835.1 uncultured Flavobacteriales bacterium
CAGGCCTGTTGCTTGCGGCAGCTCCTGCCCTGGCTTTCGCCCAAACCGGCCCCGGGGGCGTGGGCGATGCTTCTACCAATGTGCTGTGGTTGCGCTCCGATGCCGGCGTGTATTCCGATGCTGGTACTACCCCAGCCACCAACAATTCGGTCGTGCAAGAATGGCACGACCAGAGCGGTAACGGTATCGTGTTTTCCCAAACTACGGCCACCAACCAGCCCACCTTTCTCACCAGTTATGTCAACGGCCAACCGGCCCTTCAATTCGATGGTGCTGACGATTGGATCGGCAACACGATCAACAACGGCAGCCTCAACGACAACTTCACCATTTTCATCGTGAGCCGCTTTGGGCACCTCAACCAACCCAACGGAGATTATGATTACCTGATTTGTGTGGGCGGTGGCTATGTTGGTGCTAACCGCAACCTTTCCATTTCCCGTACGGCCGGAAATTATCCTTCGGGTAGCGACCGCTACTTCACCTTCGATGGTGCCAAAGTGAAGATCGATCAAAATATTCCCGGCCAAACCTGGACGGTATTTTCTGAGCGCTACTGGACCATTGCTCCCCGGCACCGCAACTGGTTCAACGGTGCTTTGAAATCAGTACCTGGGCCACAAGTACCCTTACAAACCAATGGCTTGTTTGATATTGGGCGCTACACCTCGGGCAATACTCACCACTTCAAAGGTGAGGTGGCCGAAGTGATCGTATACAACTACGAATTAAACGATGCCGAGCGGATCATCGTGCAGAACTACCTCGCTTCGAAATATGGTGTAGGAGTAGATGACGACAAATACGCTTACGACAATACCCACCATTTAGGCGTTATTGGTATTGGGCATTTGGGCACCAACAAGGTGCACCCGGAAACCGAGGGTTCGGGTATTGTAGGCATCTACTCGCCGTCCACATTCCACGGGCTCGACTTTTTACTCATCGGGCACAACGGTTTGGCTCCCGCTTTCATCTCTACCGATGTGCCATCTGCAATGGGCACCAGCGCGGTACGTTGGGACCGCAGTTGGCGCTCCGACCTTACCAACACGCCCGGAACGGTCACTTTAGAATTCAACTTGAATGGACTTTCGGCCCCCAATCCAGGAGACTATGAATTGCTCCTTGATGCCGATGGCAACTTTAGTAGTGGTGCCACCCAGCACATTACCGGGAGGAGCTACAACGCCATTACCCGCATACTCACCTTCACCGACGTACCCCTGGCAGATGGGCACTACTTCACTTTAGCGACCCCTTCTTTGCCAAGTGCACAGCACTACGCCAGCACCAAAACCCAGCTGGATGGTGGCTACTACCAACCAGTGAACAACAAGGTGTATTTCCAATTCGAAGAACGCTACACCGATGGCAACAGCTCCCTGGATTTTGTGGTGCTCAACAGCCAGCGCGTCAACACTGGTTTGACGGGCAGCCAATTGAACAGCAGCACAGCCCAATATGGCGACAACCGCTACGAGCTCGACGTGTCGAGCCTGAGTGCCGGCACCTACGTGTTGGAAATCACCACCGAGAAAAACGAAAAACGCTACCTCCGCTTCATCCTTTGACCATGCCTAAAAAAATCATGCTTCCCGCAGCCACCCTGAGCCTGCTCGTGTTGGCCCTCATTGCCTGGATGGGCTTTTCCGCTCCTGGCCACAAACCCTACTACGTGTCAACACCTGAAGTATACCAGGCTTTTGAGTTGACCCAAACGCTCAACGCCGAATACGAAAAGGTGGCCAAAACCAGACAACTGAAAATCGACAGCCTGCAATCGCAACTGCGGCAGCTGGCCGTGCAACTCGACGAAGCTGGCGATGCCGCCAAGGCCGAAGACCTGAAACAATTTGAGGGCTTGCGCAACTACTACCTGCAAACCGAACAACAGATCGAGCAGGACAATCAAGCACTGGCCGCGAAATACGACGAGCAAATCCGTAGCCAACTCAACACCTACATACAGGCCTTTGGTGAGGCCCGCGACCTGGACGTGTTGTTGGGCGCACAAGGCCAAGGCAACCTGCTCTACGCCCGCGAAAGCTACGACCTCACCGGAGAACTCATTGAATATGTGAACCACCAATACCAGGACGAAGATGAAAACTAAAACCTGGATGTGGCTCTTAGGGCTGGTGCTACTGCTTACTGCCTGTGGGCAACCCAACAGCCTGGCTCCACAAGCCTACCGCAACTGGGTAGAAAACCCAGAAAACGGGTTGCGGACCTCAAAAGCCCTCAACGGCTACCGGTTTCAATTGCAATACCGGCCCCACGACTACGTGCTGCTGCACGAAAACAGCGGCCAGGTCGACGACCCGAAAGGCTGGCCCGAGGCACTGAAAGATTTGGAAGGCCTGCAGTATTACACCCTGCGCATCGCTACTGAAGACGGCAGTGTTTCGCCACTACAGGCCAACTTGCAATCGGAAACCGAATACTACGACCGCCTGGCTTATCTGAGCAACAGCATTGCTGCCGACCTCAGCTTGATTCAGGGAACGGATACATTGCCCTGCCGCCTGCACCACCTGGAACGCACTTATCAAATGGCCCCTTACAGCCAATTGGTATTGGCCTTTGAGGATGCACCTGCTGATGGCAGCGACCGCCAACTGCATTTTCGCGACCGGATGTTTGGCACCGGTGTCGTGAACCTGCGCATTTCCGGCCAGGCTTTGGCCGAACAACCCCAATTGAAAATACCCCGGTAAATTATGTTACAACGCATTTATAAAAGTACCGCCACCAAATACCTGGCGGTGTTGCTTGCCTTGAGCTTCTTGCTCGACATTGTGCAACCGCAGGCGGCCATGGCCCTCACCGGCGGCCCAAGCCAGCCGGAAGTGGAAAGCTTTGAACCCATTGGCACCAGTGAAATGGTGGACGTGTTTTCGGGCGATTTCAACTACAACATTCCCCTCATCGACATTGGCGGTTATCCCATCAACCTCGCCTACCACGGCGGCATTGGCATGGACCAGGAAGCCTCGTGGGTGGGCCTGGGCTGGAACATCAACCCAGGAGTGATTACCCGCAACATGCGCGGCATTCCCGATGAATTCAATGGGGAAACTATTACAAAGGAGTTTAACATGAAGCCGACTGAGGATTATGGGGTGACCATCAACCCAGGGCTGGAATTGTTTGGATTTGATCCTAAACAAATTACCCCAACCTACACCCTCGGTGTCAACTACAACAATTACCGGGGAGTGAATATTTCGCAAACCGTAGGGCTTCAAGCACAAATCGCCAAAAACAAGTCGGGCAACACGGCCAACCTTGGCCTATCCGCTACTGCCAATGGCGATGGTTTGAACTTGAATGCCAATGTTTCCTACGATACCAAGGCCACCAAAGACAAGAAAAAAGATGTCTCGGTAGGGTTAGGAACTGGCTACAGCAGCCGTGGTGGATTGAAAGCAGTAACCCTTTCCAGCTCGGTTACCACCGGGAATGGAGTATACTTCAATAAAAAGGGAAAAAATGAATTAAAAAATAAAGGCAACGCTGGCTCTCCCATCAGCCTCACCCCCTCCACCTACGTTCCAATTATTAGCAATCCCACCACCACCTACGCCTTTAGCTTCTCTACCAAGTTTGGGCTTACCCTATTTGGCAATGATGGTGTGGCCACCATTGGCGGCAGCTATTCCCGAACGCAGCAGCGTGAAAGCTTGCAAGAGCTACCCGCCTACGGCTACTTAAACAGCCACAACGGCAGCCACCTCAACCAGGTGATGCTGGATTTTAACCGGGAAAAAGACGGTGCCTTCAGTCCGCATACGCAGAACCTGCCCCTCACCACTTCAACCTACGATGTGTATTCGGTGGCTGGCCAGGGTACCGGCGGCATGTTTCGTCCTTTCCGCAGCGATGCGGGCTACGTGTTTGATTCGGAGGTGAAAAACAACACCCCCATTTCGGGCGATTTCAGTTTAGAAATTTCTGCTTCTCAAGCGACCAAGTTCGGCGGTAATGTGGTGCTCAACAACGCATCGAGCGAAGTGCGCAAATGGACCAAAAACAACGAAGCCGAACAATACCTCAACTACCAGAGCGCAGGCAGCGACCCATTGTACGAGCCCGCCTATTTTAAAATTGCGGGCGAAAAAACCGTAGAAACCGATCCCGCCTTTCGTCAAAAACTCGGCGGGTATGACGCCGTGCAACTGCCTATCGAAGTGAACAACGCAGGCTACCAAAGCAAATCACCGGCTACACTGATGGCCAAAGGGCAAAGCACCCCGGTTTCTACCCTCACCGCACCGGTAACGCGCAACGAGCGGCAAAAGCGCAACCAAAACATTTCGTTCCTCTCCATTGCTGAAGTGAGCCAGGGCTTGGGCCTGGAAGACCATACTTCCCTCCTGCCCTTTACCAACCTTGGCCCGCAGGGCCATCACCCCATGGAGATCACCGCATTGCAACCCGGTGGCGCCCGCTACGTGTATGGCCTGCCGGCCTACAATACCCAGCAAGAGGAAGTGACCTTTAATGTATCGGGCAACTCCGGCAATTGTGGCACTGGCCTGGTGAGCTACTCGGCCCAGGACGCCTCCAAAGACAACGAAAAAGGCATCGACCACTACTACTCGCGCACCACCCTGCCCGACTTTGCCCACTCCTACCTGCTCACCGCAGTGCTCTCGCCCGATTATGTGGACGTGACCGGCGATGGCATGACCCGGGACGACCACGGAGCCTACAGCAAATTTTCGTATCGAAATGTATACGACGATTACAAATGGCGCACCCCGTATGCCGATGCCAACTACAACGAAGGGTTAAAATCCAACGATCAGGACGACAAAGGCAGCTACATTTACGGCACCAAGCAACTGTTTTACCTCGACAAGATCGAGACCAAAACGCACGTGGCCATCTTCCACACCTCCGATCGGGCCGATGCCCACGAAGCCGCTGGAGAGGCCGGTGGCCCGGGAAGCCGCAGCATGTACAAGCTGGACAAGATCGAACTCTTTACCAAGCCCGACTACGATGCCAACGGCAGCAGTGCTACCCCCATCAAAGTGGTGCACTTTGAATACGATTACAGCCTTTGTCCCGGTGCACTCAACAACCCGGGAGCAACGGTATTGAATGCCGATGGCGTAGACCTCAACGCGAGTGCTGGAAAACTCACCTTGAAGAAAGTATGGTTTACCTACGGCAAAAGCTACCGCGGCCGCTTGAGTCCATATCAATTCGATTACAGTAGTTTCAACCCGAGCTACGACATTAAAGGTTACGACCGCTGGGGCAACTTTAAACCCAACGGTGGCAACTGCGATCCGCAAACCACAGGCTTGCTCAACACGGAGTTTCCCTACGTGGACCAGGGGGTAATTCCCAACACCGACCCGAATTACGATGCCGATTTTCCGAACCGCACCTATGCCGACCTCTATGCGCAGGCGTGGTCGCTGAAATCGGTAAAGCTGCCTTCGGGCGGAAGCATTGAAGTGCAATACGAATCCGATGAGTATGCCTACGTGCAAGACAAAGAGGCCATGCAGATGTTTACCATCAGCGGCATTGGGCAAGACCCGGCAGCCGATAGCCCTACCAGTGGCGATGCCCTCTACACCACAGCTAACGCGGGCAATGGCTTTGTAGGCGATGTGAACGATGCCCTCTATTTTGAATTGAAGGCACCGCTTTCGGCCAGTGACTTTCCTACCACGGCCGATGCCAAGGCTTACCTCGCCAAAGAATACCAGCTGAAGGTAGACGACCTGTTGTACTTCAAATTTTTGGTAGACCTCTCCGACAAAAATACCTACGACTATGTGCCCGGCTATGCCACCATTCACGACTTTGGTGTGGTGGGCACCAACGGTTCTACCTTTACCCATGCTTGGGTAAAAGTGGATCAGGTAGACCGGGAAGCCGGGTTTGGTGTGGGCTACAAAGCCGTGCATCCCATTGCGAAATCTGCGTGGCAATTTGCCCGCCTGCAAAACCCCATTTTGGCCTATGGCCTGCCGCAACCGGGCACCAATGGCGTAAAGCAAACCTTCAAGGCCCTGGCGCAATCCAGCCTGGTGAAGCAAGCCCTCGACATGTTGAACGGGCCCAACGGCACCATGCAGCGCAAAAATTTCGGGCGCAAATTCATTCCCGAAAAATCGTGGATCCGTTTGGGTGCTCCCGAAGGCCACAAAAAAGGCGGTGGTGCCCGGGTGGCCCGCATTGCCATCAACGATGGTTGGGACCAAATGGCACCCGGACAGGATGCCTTTGAATACGGTCAGGAATACGACTACAACCTGCCCGATGGCCGCAGCGCTGGCGTGGCCACTTTCGAACCGCAAATTGGCGGGGATGAAAACCCATTGCGCCAGCCGCTTTTTAGCAACAACAAAGAGCGCCTGCTGGCCCCCAACGACGAGCATTACATGGAACTGCCGTTGGGCGAATCGTTTTACCCGGCCCCCTCGGTAGGCTACAGCCGGGTAGCCGTGCGCAACCTTCGCCGAACCGATGCGCTGGGCAACCAAACGGTGACCCGCAATGCCACCGGCCACACGGTGCATGAATTCTATACGGCCAAAGATTTTCCGGTGCGCACATCACGCACCGACATGGACGACGAGCCACAACGCTCCGATCCGTTTAGCCAAACCCTAGGCTTTTTTGTGCAAAACCACATGACGGTGAGCCAGGGCTTTACCGTGGAACTCAACGACATGCACGGCAAGCCCAAAGGCCAATCGGTGTACCCGGAAACGGCCGCACCAATGGCTGAACCCATTTCGAAAATCGAGTATACCTACCGCACCGATGCTGAAAACCGCCTGGACAATACGGTGGACGTATTGAACCAAGATGGAACCACCGTGCAACGCGAGGTGGGGGTAGATTTTGATTTCATTGCCGATTTTCGGCAAGAAAAATCGGAATCGTCCACCTTTACTTTACAGGGCAACCTAGCGGCCTTTATGGTGGCCATTGCACCGGGTATTGTGCCTACCATCATTCCATCGGTGGCCCATAGCAAGAGTCGTTTCCGGTCTTCGGTTATCACCAAGGTGGTGAACCGCTACGGTATTTTGGAAGAAACGCGTGCCTTTGACCGGGGTTCGACGGTGAAAACCGAGAACCTGGCCTGGGACAGCGAAACGGGCGAAGTGCTGGTGACAGAAACCCAAAACGATTTCGACGATCCGGTGTACAGCCTCACCTACCCCGCCCACTGGGGCTACGACCGCATGGGAGCTGCTTACCGCAACATCGGGGCGCAATTCGCTACGGCGGCTACCAACAACAACGGCCGCATCACCAACCCCAACAACGTGTTGGTGAAAGGCGATGAGGTAATGTGTAGCCCTTCGGCCGGTGCGCCCTTCAAAGCCTGGGTGTGGGACGATGACGATGCCGCCGACAACGAAGTGCACCTTATTTACGCTGATGGGTCGGGCATCAACAACGATACTTATAATGTAAAGGTGATTCGCTCCGGAAGGCGCAACCAACAAAGCGCCCCGATGGGTACTTTGACAACACTGGTCAATCCGCTCACCAACTTCCCGGGCAACAGCTTCTCGAAAGTGCTGGAAGCCAATGCCATTCAATACTCAGAAGAGTGGCAAATGGAAGCCGGCTACCAGGAACTGCAAAACAACGGAGCCTGCAATTGCAACAGTACCCCGGAGGCTGCCGCCTTTCAAAACCTGCTCAACGGTTTAGCGGGCAACGGCCAACTGGTGAGCCCGGCCAGCACCGCTTTGAACAGCTACCCAAGCTTCAGCACCTTGAATGCGACCGGTGGTACGGCGAATTATACTACGGCAGCAGAGCAGTTTGTGAAAAAGTACTCCGGCTCTACCTGGGGGCATATTGTGGGCCTGATGAGTGCTGACGATTGTGGCTACTATATGCTGAGTTACGATGCTGGTTTTAACCGGGCCATGTTGCTCAAGCTGGATGCCAACGGCAACCTGGAATGGTCGCACGGATACGACAACATCTGCGCACCAGGCGATGAAAAGCACCTGAGTTTTGCCAAGAACCAACAAAATGAAATTGCTATTGCTGCTACCGATGGCAACGGGGTTCATGTGATAACGGTAGATGTGGCCAACGGAGCAAACGGCAACTTGATTGGAGAAGCCACCCTCAAAAACAACGTTTCTTCTCCGATTCAATACGATTATTTCTCTTCCCAAATCATCTACGTGCCGCAAGATTACGGGCACAATGCAGGGTTTGCCGTGATTGGTGGCGTTGAAAACACCCAAATATTTTGGGTCACCAAGCTCGACAATGGCTTGAGCGAAACCTGGAGTCACGAAATCAACATCAACCGGGCGGAGACCTTCGACTACGACATTGATGTGGTGCCGACCGTGAGCGGTGCTGCGGACAATGGCTTCATCATTTCTCAGGGTAGCAGCAACTTCTTTAACTCCGTAGGGGATGTAAGCCTGTTGCACCTCAGTCCTTCGGGAACGATCAATTGGGACCACACCTATTCCAAGGCCGGTATTTCGGATCTCATCCGGCATACCGAAGTAGAAGCTCTTCCCGGAAGTGCAGGAGGCGGTTACATTACGGCCAGCGAATACAAAACCTTCAACGATCACTTTTTAATGGCCCGCATCAATTCCACGGGCAACCAAGTGCTATGGGCAAAGGAGTTTGCCGTACCCGGCTATGAAAAGATGCGCCAACTGATTGACAATGGCGATGGCACCTACCTGATGGTGATGGGCAACAACAGTGGCCTTGGATTAATGGCGGTAAAAGCCGATCAAAACGGCAACCTGCTATGGGCCAAACGTTTCGAAACCAATGTGGACGGCTACAGCGTGGATGTGGCCCCCAACGCTTGCGCCTCGGGCTATGTGTTGGGAGGTTTTGTGCCTCAAACTTCGGAACTGGCAGTGGTGCGCACCGATTTAAACGGAACCGGAGCCGGTTGTACTGAAAACAGCTTGTACCTCAACCCCTTTGCCATCAACCTGCTACCACAGGGAACGCTGCTGGGGGCTGACCACCGGTACTTTACCAACACCCCGCTCAACCAGCCTGGCGCTGCGGGTACGGTGATGACCAGCTCCATTGCCGACATCTGCTGCGATGGCAACGACCTGATCGGCAACGTGACCTACTCGGCTACACCGGCTTCGGATTGCCAGTTTACGCTCTATGCGCCCGGTTCGAATTTCTGCTTCAGCAACATTACTGGCTTTAGCAACCTGGTGCCTGCCGCTCCTGGCTTGGGCTGTGGACCGATCTACGATTTTACGGTAACGGCTACCCTGGCCACCGGCTCCACGGTAACGATTTCGGGTACCAACAACTGTTGGGTGTTCAACAATTGCGTAGGCTCCGGCACCCAAATCGTGAACCAATGCGGCAAAGTGCCCGGCGATGTGGTGAACCCCTACGTGACCGGCTTGCGCGGCAATTGGCGCCCCAAAGCCAGCTACCTCTACCTCACCGAGCGCTACCGCGATCCTTCGCAATTTGGCAGCACCGAAAACACCAACCTACGCGATGATGGCTACTACACCAGCTTCTCGCCCTACTGGACTTCGACCAACGGGGGCGAATGGGCCGCTTCGGGCCTGAGTGATCCGAAATGGACCTTTACCTCGGAGGTTTCCTGCTTTCACCCCGACGGGGCTGAGGTGGAAAACCGCGATGCGCTGGGCCGCTACTCGGCGGCACAATACGGCTACGCCAACACCTTGCCGGTGGCGGTGGGCAGCAACGTGAGCTACCGCAGCATTGGCTTCGACGGCTTTGAGGATTACGACTACATTCCTGACGGTACCTGCGACCGCCAGCACTTCAACTTCTTCCACGAAAAATCAAACGTGATTGCTTCCGAAGCCCACTCGGGCCGCCACTGCTTGCAAGTGGCTCCTTCTGGTTCGGCCATTATGGAACGCGAACTGGAACTGAACCCCAACTGCAACAGCGGAGCCGATCAGGTGCCCTACGCGATCAAAGGCTGCGATCCGGTAGGCATTTTTAGCCCGGAACTGGACGCCAGCACCGAACGGCAATTTGTGGTGAGCTACTGGACACGTAGCCTCAACAGTACCCTCAACCCGGGCATGACGGATTTTCCCGACCAATCGGTGGACATCCGCATCAATGGCGTGACGCTGAGCAAGCAACGGGTGAAAAAGAGTCCGATCATCGACGGGTGGCAGTGGCACGAATTTGTAGTGCGCCTGCCCGCTGCCGCCAACGTGAGCAGCCCGGCCTTGCTGGAAGTGGTGCTCAAAAGCCAAAGTGGCGTGCACTTGTTTGACGATTTGCGGATGCATCCTTTTGATGCCAACATCAAATCGTACGTGTACGACCCGATTTCGCTGCGCCTGATGGCGGAGCTGGACGCCAACAACTACGCCACCTTCTACGAATACGACGAAGCGGGGCAACTCATCCGCGTGAAGAAAGAAACCGAACGCGGCATCATGACCATTCAGGAAACCCGTAACCACACCGCCAACTAATCCGCCTTATGAAAACCTTGCACCTCTTTTTCCTCTTGCTGATGGGCTTGCTCAGCAACTCATTAGCTGCTCAGGACGCCGAATTGGTGGCGGCCATTGCGCAACTGAATGACTATTTTGAATCGGCAGAAAACCTACAACTGCACACCGAATACCGGCTGTACAAAACGTGGTACGACCAATCGCCGGAAAGTGCACACCAAGGTGAGTACCACCGCTCGGCCGGACAGTTCTATTGCCAGGTGGGCGACAACGAAAGCCTGCAAACCTCGGCTGGCCGGGTAGAAATTGACCACAAAAACCGGATGGTGTATTTTCTCGGCGAACTGAAGGAGGCCCCTGACCCTTTGAAACAGGTGGACCTGAAAGCGGTGCTGCAACTCGTTTCGCGGGTAGAAAAATCGGAAGTGCAGGGCCAGCACCGCAACTTCCGGCTCTACTTTGCCGAAGGCACCGAAATGGCCCGCATCGATTTGCGGGTGAACGTATCGAGTGGAGCCTTGCAACAACTCATCGTGTTTTACGGCCATCCGCAGCGCTTCGGCAATGCTTCCTACGACGACCCGGGCACGAAACCACGGCTGGAAATCGACTACCGGCTCAGCACGGCACCCAAGGTGGATGCCAACCAAAAGGTGAACGAAGTGCTGCGCTTTGATGCGAATGCCCCGGAACTGCAACCGGCTTTTGACAACTATCAACTGATTCGAATGGGCTAAGCCCTACCCCAATACAAAATGACTTTTGCCATGCAACGATTTTTTGTTTTCCTCACCCTGCTGCTGAGCCTGGCCACCGTGGCCCGGGCCGCAGAAGAGGTGACTTCCGGACGCCTTAGCGGCACCCAACTCTACGCGGGGGTGACGCTCCTTGTGCAAGACCCACAATACCCGCTTCCCGGCTCGCCCACCTTTACCGATGCCAACGTTGAAAACTGGCTGGAACTGGGCGTGGCCAATACCCAAGCCCTCTACCAAGGCAGCGCTTACACCCGCGTGGTGGAACTAAACGTGACGTATTGGGATGGCAACCAGGCCGCGGCTTCGCTGACCAAAACCTTGACAGTGGAGTACGATCCTTATACCAATACGGGCCTGCCCATCCAGAAAAACCGCGACTTGTTTCGGTTCTACACCGGCTACAAGGTGGAAATTTCGGTGGTGAGCATCACCGACGAAAATGGCGCGGTGGCCACGGCTCCTACCAACCTGTACCTCGAAAGCCGGGTGGCGGTGGAGCGCTACCACGATTTTGATGTCACCCAGCCGCCAGCGGGATTGAGCAATACCCCCGTTGACCTGGACGGCAACACCACGCACTACGAAGAACTGGAAGTGACCTGGCCCCTGGTGGCCGGTGCCGAAAGCTACCAATTGGAATGGATGTACCTGGACGATTATCCGGCCACGGGCAGCACCGCCCTCACACCGGCACAGATTGCTTTTCACCCCGACAAGTTTCGCCTCAACAGCACCCGCATTGGCACGAGCAATACCTTTTACCGCATTCCGCTCATCTACGACCGGGGCTATGTGATCTACCGCGTGCGGGCGGTGGCTCCCACGGGTGCCAACTACGCCGAGGTCAATTATTCGCCCTGGTCCACCAACCCGCTGTGGAACATCAACGATTTGGGCGACATTACCGGCAACACGGCCAACTACTATTACTACAACAACCAATCGTATGAGGGCGACCTCAACTGGCAATACCAGGGTTCGTTTGCCGAAAACGGCAAGCGCAAAGACGTGGTGAGCTTTTTTGACGGCAGTTTGCACAACCGTCAAACGGTGACCAAACTGAACAGCATTGGCCTGAGCCTGGTAGGAGAAACCTACTACGACCACCAAGGGCGGCCGGCCATCACAGCCCTCCCCGCTCCTACCAACGAAGAAGCCCTGAAGTTCTATCCTGGATTTAACCGCAACTCCGATCCTACACCAGAGCCCTACAGCCGGGCTGATTTTGATGTGGACCGTAGCAACCCCTGCGCGGTTTCGGCCGATGCCATGAGCAGCGACCACGGCACTTCGCGCTACTACTCGCCCAACAATCCCGACCAAAGCACTTACCAGGCTTATGTGCCTGATGCACAAGGCTACCCCTTTTCGCACGTGGAATACACACCCGACAACACCGGCCGCATCCGGCGGCAAAGTGGCGTAGGGCCCGATCACCAATTGGGCAGCGGCCACGATACGCGCTATTTCTACGATGGGCCTTTTCAGGAACAACTCGACCGCTTGTTTGGCAACGAGGTGGGTTTTTCCAGCCACTACCAGCGTACCTATACCATGGATCCCAACGGGCAGGTGAGCGTGGAATATACCGACATGCACGGCCGGGTGATTGCCACGGCCCTCTCGGGCGATGCGCCCACTGCTTTGGATGCCCTGGTGCCGCAAACCGTGGTGCCCATGACGGTGGATGTGCTGCAAAAGCAAAACCCGGGCGATACGGATACCGACAATGACCGCAATTTTCCCATCGCTGGTGTGCCTTCTATGGGCCTGGCTATGTCGCGGGAGTTTGTGGTGCCCTATGCTTCGGACTATCTGTTTGAATACACGGTAGACAACACCCGCTACACCGACGATTGCCTCACCCCGGTGAACAAGTGCTACGACTGTGTGTATGACCTGGACATTGTGTTGACCGACGAGTGCGGCAATGCTCCTGCCGGGTGGAACGGCTACAGCCAAACCATTGGCGACATTCCCGGTACCGGCAACCCGAATGCTGACGTTTGTGAACCGGCCGCGACCCTTGATCTGACCACAGCCCTGCAAGCCGACCCGCTGAACGGGGTAAGCCTGGCGGTGGGCAACTACTCGCTCACCAAAGTGCTGCGCGTGAACGAAGAAGCCCTCGATTACTATACCGAGGCCTACCTGAACGATGCCGACCCCAACTGTGTGCCCAAGCTACAAGACTTTATCAATGCGGCTTTGCTGGATACCGATCCGGCCAACTGCTACTACTCTTGCCAGGATTGTGTGGACGATTTGGGCCCGCAAAACGCCTTTGCCGGCACCGCGGCCGAATGGCAACAACTCTACGACGAGTGCATGGAACCCTGCCAGCTGGTGACCACTTGCGAAGTAGGCTACAACATGATGCTGGAAGACATGGCCCCCAACGGCCAATACGGCATGGTGGAAAAAGACAACAGCAACCAATGGTCGGCCACCAACTTTCCGCTTTCCATCTACAACCTCAGCAACCAATTGCCTACCGGCAACACCCCGGCCCACTGGCAAAACCCCACGGGCGACTACCGCAATGCCGACGGCAGCGTGGCCCTGATTCCCGTGCAAGGCACAGTGGCCGGCAGCACGACACCCCAAACCATATTTAACCAAAGTGTGTTGGTGGCCTTGCCCGGTGGCGGCTACGGTGTGAAACCCGCGGAACTGGCCGACCTGCAAGATTTTGTAGACAACTGGGAACCGCAATGGGCGGAGCAACTCATTGCCTACCACCCCGAATATTGCTATTACCAAAGCTGCATCGACTACAACGACGACAGCAAAGCTTTGACGATTTGCAGTGGCACTACCCTCACCAGCGATGCCTTTGATTTTGCCCTGCAACTGATCACCACCGCCAGCGATGCCAGCAACCTCGTGATTGAAGGTTGTACCCTCGGCACCGACCTGATGGCCAATCCACAGCAAATCATCAACCACGATCCTTATTTTCAGGTGACTGGATTGGCTACTGCCGGACAATTGGCCGACATGAGCAACCAACTGAGCTCCACCAGCGGCAACTACCAGGGCTCGGGGTACTCCATGCCCGCGTTTGCTGCTGTGAGCGCCCGCTGTGGCAACTATTACGGTACGCCGGCCGCTTCTTGCGCCAACTATGGCACCGGAACCGATGCCGCTATTCTGGATCAGGAGTGGAATGCTTTCAAAAACTTTTACCTCAGCTACAAAACCCAGCTGAAAGAAACGCGCGACCGCGACCATGCCATTGCCAACGATTGCTACAACGGCTGCATTGGCGTAGATATTTTTGTGCCCAACGCGGTGCCCAACTTCACTACCGGGGGCAATCCCCCGTACCAGGATGCGTTGAACAATCCTTGCGCCCAGGCCAATGCCGGCTTGTTTGTGAGCAAAACCCAGCGCTACCCTACCGCTACGCAAGCGGCCTCGGTGCCGCCTACTTCCAATATTCAGCAACTGCTGAATGACGACCTAAACCAGGCGATCAACCTCGCGGGCTACAACCAATTTTTGGCCACCGGCGAATGTCCGGCAGCCGTACACCTCAAAGGCCTGTTGAATGCCCTGGCGGGCAAAGGCACCCTCACATCGGTTGGCCTTCCCCTGTTTGTGCAGGGCAGCTCTACCGGCAATTACCCGGAATTTTCGCCCTTGCTGTACGCATCCACCTGGAGCATTGCCTCGGGTACTGCGCCTATGAATTTCGTGCCCTACGAGTGGACCGGCACCCTGAGCAACGCCAACGGCGGCAGCAACAACCAGCTTACGGCCAGCTTGTTGGACCCTGGTTTCACCTACAGTGTGCCGAATGTGTTGACGCTCACCTTCAACCCCGGCAGCAGCCATTCGTTCAACTTCAACGCCAACTACACCCTCAACGGCTTTAGCAACCTGCGCTTTAGCTACGAGCAAGGCGGTACGTATTACTTTACCCTCGATGTGTCCATTACCGACAACGGCACCCTGGTGCAGGAAACCCTGCACGGGCAAAGCCTGCTGCCAGTGGGCAACTGCAGCTTTGACCCGATTTGCGTAGCCAACCAAGAGGCGCGCGACCTGCAATTGCTGATGAATGCCCTGCTGGTGCAAGGCAGCTTTAGCGCCAGCACCCAAAACCTGAACACTGCTCCGTTGCAAGCCATTTGGAGCAACACGCTCGAAAGCTACGTGGGCACCGCCAACGGCAATTGGGAGTGGCGCCACACCAGTGGCAGCACCACGTTTACCATTACCGACAACGGCAGCAGTCCTTCTACCCAAGGTTTGCACTTGTTGTTTGCCTCCAACCCCGGATTTTCCAACGTGGCCCACGTGGTGAGCCTGGAACCTAACCCGGATTATCCCTTGGGCTCCCCGGACAATGTGGTGGTGCGCTTGCGCATGAACAACGGCAGTATACAAACCGTGACGGCCCTGGTGGAACAAACCAACGGTGGCCTGCCGGCCGGTGTGGTGTTGATGGGCAACTGTGACGATCCAGCTCCGATGGAGTGCCAAAGCGATGAAATTCGCATGGCGGAGGACTTTGCGGCCTTTCTCAACGGCATGGTAGACGATACTTTTGTGGGCAAAAACGATTTGGTAGGCAACATTACCGGGATGCCGGTGCCCCTCAACGGCCAGCCTTTTTTCAGCAGCCGCATGCAGGCCCGCCTGGGAGGTGGCTTGTGGGAATGGAACAACGTGAGCACCGGTGCCACTGCCCTCTCGGCGGTGTGGCAACCGGCGGCTGGCAACGGCAGCACCCAAAGTTGCTCCTTCGATCTTGATTTTGTGGCCGCAGTGCCCAGCTTCGGCTTTCAGGACATTACCAGCTTTCGCGGATTTACGGTGCTGACCCACAACCCGCAAAACGGGTTGTATTATGATTTTCAAGTAGTAGCCACCTACACCAACGGCAGCACCGTGCTCGAAGAAGTGCTGGAAGGCCGCACCTCGTGCTTTGCCATCGACAATTGCTCAGCTTGCCTGAGTCAAACCAGCCAGGAAGGCAACAGCTTTGGCGAATTGGCCCTGCAAGGGAATTTTCCCAACGCCGGTAGCAACGGCAACGTGCAACTGAGTCTGGCAAGCGGATGCCCCGGCAACGGGCAGTTTGTGTTGGCCCGGGACGCTTCGCTGGCCTGTGGTGCCAACTACCACGGCCAGGCCCGCGATTTTCAGCAAGCCACCGACCACTTTTTGCTCACCGGTGCCCTGAGCGGCAGCACGGTCGACCAATTGGTGTGGCGTCAAACGGTGAACAACCTGCTGCCCAACACGGATTATGTGTTTCAAACCCGCTACACGGCGGTGCATTTGGGCACCTACACCGGCCAATACGAGGTGTACCTGAAGGTGAACGGCATGGAAGTGGACCGCAAAATTGTGGATGTGGTGCAGCTCAACGTGTGGGAGCGCCTGGCCGGGGCCTGGAATTCGGTGAACGGCACCAACGTAACCTTGGAATTGTATTTGGGCAGTGCGACCCCGGGCGATTTTCCGCCCATGGGTTTTGATGATTTTTCGTTCCGCAAGGGCTTTTTGTGTCCACAGGTGGAGGAGATTACTTTGCCGGAGCTGGACCCACCGGCCGACCCGTGTGAGACCTGGCAAAATGCCATTGCGATGGCCAATGCGTACCAAAATTACCAGGAGGCATTGGATGCATTTAAAAACAAGTTTCGCCGGCAGTACATCAACAAGTGCTTGAGCAGTGTGGTGGAGACCTTCGACATGTCGTTTGACGATTTGGAATACCACTATACCTTGTATTATTACAACCGGGCGGGCAATTTGGTGCGTACCGTGCCACCGGAGGGCGTGGTGCCGGTGACCAATGCGAGTGATTTGACGGCGATTCGAAATGATCGGTACAACCATACGCGCACGTTCTTTACTCAACATTCGTTGCACACGACTTACCATTACAACAGTTTGGGCCAGCTGGTGGAGCAACATACACCGGATGGTGGCAAAACGGAGTTTTGGTACGATGCGCTGGGCCGCTTGGTGGCTTCGCAGAATGCGAAGCAGGCGGCTAACAGTTCGGCGGGGGATTACCGCTATGCGTATACGCGCTACGATGCCTTGGGGCGCACTTATGAGGCGGGTGAGATGAGCTTGCCGAATCCGATTGGATCACTGGCGGCTGGTGCTTTGGATGCCTTCGATTATCCCGACAATGTGGCCCTCTCCCCTCGCCGGGAGGTCACGCGCACCTTTTACGATGAGGCCATGCTGCCCAACAATGGGGTGGCGCAGTTTGGTGGCACGGGCCAGCGCAATTTGCGCAGCCGGGTGGCTTCGGCGGTGTTTTACTCGTCGTTTGATCCAGCGGCCGCAAATCCTCCCCACGATTATGCGACTCATTACAGTTATGACATTCATGGCAATGTGGACCAGCTGGTGCAGGACGATGGCTTGCATCCCTTTGCGGACCAACAGTACAAGTCGGTGGAATACGATTATGATTTGGTGAGTGGCAACGTGAATGAGGTGGCGTATCAAAAAGGGGAAGCCGATGCCTTTTACCACCGCTATGCTTACGATGAAGACAACCGCATTACTCAAGTAGCGACTTCGGACAACCACGAGGTGTGGGACCGGGACGCGACTTACCACT
>CALCCE010000018.1 GCA_937899835.1 uncultured Flavobacteriales bacterium
AATGGCGATACTACTTTACCCGTAGTTTGCTGGGCCAGTTGTGATCCATGCATGGGTACCTCAGTACCGGTTAACGTTACTTTCCGGGTAGACCTTAGCAATGAAAAAGTGTGTACACCTCCAGATTCGGTGCACGTTGCCGGTTCGTTTAATGGATGGCCAAGTCCTGGTATGAAATTGGCCGATCCAGACAATGATGACATTTATGAAGTCACTATGTCGTTGATGAGTAACACCTTCTACGAGTACAAATTTCAGAACATGAATGGCGGTAGTGCCAAGTGGGAAGGCGTAGCCAACCGTACCTTTACGATTGGTGGCACCAACGATACTACTCTGGCATTGGTGTGCTTTGACCAGACTGGTCCCTGTGGCCCTCCACCTCCTGCGGCAGCCAATGTTACTTTCAGTGTGGATATGAACAGTGAAGTACCCGGGGATACCATTTGGTTGATTGGTTCTTTTACTGATCCTCAATGGCAGGATGGTCGTGTACCCATGACTTTGAGTTCTACTACTGGTGTATTTGAAACCACCCAAAACATTTGCCCTGAAACCTTCCAGTACAAGTACGTGAATGGTGATCCTTCAGTAACTTCCAACGAAGAATTTGATGGGGATACTGCGGTACCCTGTGCGGTACCCAACGGCTTGGGTGGCTGGAACCGGGAAGTAACCCGGATGTCATCCAACGATACCATTCTGCCTACCTACATCTTTAGCAGCTGTGACATTAGCACGGTTTCCGTAGAGGAGCTTCGGGCTGGGGTGAACTTTAGAGTATTTCCCAACCCAATGAAAGACGAGGCCATCATTGAGTTCGAAGAATATGGCGACTACGAAATCAGCATGTTTGACATTAGTGGAAAAGTTGTGCTTCAGCCTACCCGGGTCAATAGCGATCGATACACTCTTTCAGGTACAAATTTTGAATCAGGTGTTTACTTCCTTGAGGTCCGGAAAGCCGACGGCGAAGCGAGCTATACCAGGTTAATCGTTGAGTAACTAAATACACACATCAGCTCACAACACGATTTGTGATTTCTGAAAGAATTGAAGGGGCGCCCGTTGGGGTGCCCTTTTTTTTCGCAGCTTAGGAAAAAGAAGGGCATCAAATGGTTTGCATGAACTCGCCCAAGTTGGTTTCGCTGGGAAGTTCCAATTTCTTCCGAAGCCGGTAGCGGCTAATTTCTACCCCGCGAACCGAGATGTTCATGAGTGGGGCAATTTCCTTGGTAGAAAGGTTCATGCGCAGGTAGGCACACATCCGAATGTCTTTGGGTGTCAGGTTCGAGTGTTTTTGTTTCAGGCGCTCTAGAAAATCAACGTGTACCCGGTCAAAGTACAGTTCAAATTGCTCCCAATCCTGATCGAGTTGTGAATCGGCATTGATCATTTTGATCACTTGTTGCAACACTTTTTGGACACTTGGGCTGGTGCTGTTGTTTTCGGCCTTGATGAGCTCTTCCCGAATTTTATTTAGCATCTCGCCCTTCTGTACCAGGTGCATGGTAGAAGAAGCCAATTCTTTGGTTTGGTGCACCATTTCAGTTTGCAATTGATCGTTGCGCAGCTTCATCAATTCCCGTTCGGTTTGTTCCATTTCTATGGAATGCTCCTGGTCTTTTTGGCGCAAGGTTTTTTCTTGGTCGGAGCGCAAACGCGCTTTTTCGCGCTCGTATTTTTTTCTTGGAATGAGAATAGATCCTGAAAACAACGACAAAAATAGAAGGCAATAGATCAGGTAGGCCCAACCGGTGCGGTACCATGGTGGTTTGAGTCTGAACTGGTACTGTTGCACTTTGCTTTCCGTTCCGTGTATATCGCGTGCTTTTACTTCAAACGTGTAGGTTCCGGTTGGGATATTCGTGTATTCCACTTTCGAACGGTCCGTCCACTCCGACCATCTTTCCCCTTCCCCAATAAGCCGATAGGAATAGTGAATCTTGTCTCGGTGGGCAAAGGCAGTAGCTGAAAACTCAAACACCAGGTTGTTTTGCCCGCTTTGCAATACTGGAATTTGGCTTTCCGGTTGGTTGATTTGCAATCCATTACGATCGCCAAAAGCCCCTGAAAAGAGCGTAGAGTTTTCTTGTCCAAGTAGCTTTATGCTGCGCAGCACCACCTTGATCTCCGATTTCGAAAGCCCTACTGCCATTGGGTTAAAGTGTACGAACCCAATCTCTGTACCTATGAAAACATTCCGTTGATCAAGGGGATAAATAAATTCAAAACCACCGACTAAAAAGCCTTCTAACTGGGGAAAAACTAATTTTTTAATCTCCTTTTTTAACCCTTTGTCCGTAATCTTCAGCACGCCTACTTCATCGCCAACGACAAACCAAATGTTGCCATCCTTGTCTTTTAGCAAACGCTTGGTTTGCCGGTCTTCTCCCAAAAATGCGTTCAACTCCTGATGCAGTTCAAAACGATCCTGCTCTGGATTATAGCTGTAAATTCCGCGCTCGGCGGTGAACACCAACTCCTCTCCCAGGGTAAACACATGAATCAACAAATCGGAAGGAAAACCGTGTTGCGCATTGTACAGCTTTGCCGATTGAATTCGGCTTAAGTCAGGTGATAGCTCTATGCGGTAGGCGCCCCGGTAGGGATGCGATACCCATAAGGCCCCATCTGCGTCTTCGGTTACAAAGCGGCAAGATTCTTCCAAACCTTCCAATTGTCGTACAAATTCCCACTGCCCTGAAGCGCTTTTTTGATACAACGCCAAGCCTTTGTAATGCCCTTCTACGGCATAATCCGGACGCGATTTCAGGGGCTTCAATTTCCAGGAACCGGGCCCTGGTGAAAGCTTTTGAATTCCTTGCACCTCTGCTTCAAACAGCCCGTCGTTGTGAGCCAACAGGAGTTTGCCCGGTAGCCCAGAGGGTTGCACCCCCCACACCTGTCCTTCACTGCCAGGCACAATTCGAAACCGATCGAGGTCGAAGGGGTTGTAATGGGCTTGCCAGTTAGAAACATACAGGCCATTGTTGGTACCAAAGAAAAGGTTGGAATCCTCCAACCATGCGGAATAGGCCGTACCCGTTAGTTCATTGTCAGGGTAGAGGTGTGTGAGCGGGGAGGCAATTTCAATGTAATCGATTCCATTGTCGAGCCCCAACCACAGGTTTTGACTGCGGTCTTGGAAAAGACTGAGTACATTGTTGTTTTGTAGTCCGGTACTTTTAGAAATCAACTGCTCGGGCAATCCCGAAGCATCGATAATGAGCACACCGCCCTTGGAAGTGCCCAGTGCCACCTGGTCACCCTTCAATAGCGTAGCGCAGTAAAGCCGATTTTCGGCTAAAAATTCATCGAATTCAGTCTTCCAAGGTAACACCTCCTCACCGTTGAAGCGAAAAATACCATTCTTCAATGTGGTGATTAATAGCCCCTTTTCTTGAGAAAGCATGGCGGTAACTTCCTTTCCTGCCAACTGTTCTCCACCCGGAACTAATGCCCAACCAGAGGGCGTTTTTACCTTTAGGCCTGCTCCATCTACAGAAGCATACAGGGTGCCTTGGTTTTGTGCCAATCGCATGAACGACTGACTATCATCCACGGTAAGCTGCTCTCCGTGGAGTTGAAAAAGCTTTTGAGAAGTGAGGAAAATTACCTCTTCTTCCAGTGTCAGAATTTGCCAAACATCGTCGAAGTTCCGATGGTTTTCAGGAACTAAATGTCCCAAAGGTTGAAAGACAAGGCTTCCTGTGCTATCGGGGTGGAAGAAACCAAGTTCACCCTGCCCGCCCGCAAAAATCCGCCCTTGATCGTCAATGGCAAGCGACCGACAAATGGTGCGATTCCGAAGCGGAAACAAAGCCCAATTTTGACCGTCGAATTCTAAAAGACCATCATTGTTAGCAATGTAAATTACTCCGCGTTGGTCCTGTACCATCGCCCAATTTTGCGGACCCGCATTGTATTCGGAATTCCGGTGGTTAAGAATGTCGGGAATCCCTATGTTGATGCTGGGCATCGACTGCCCAAAACACCTTGATGCGATGCAAAAAACCAACAGCAAGGGTAGTGCCCTTCTAATTTCTCGCAGCGATACCTGAAATGGTGTGTTTGAGAAAGTCGGTAGGAGCATGTTTAAAAGGATTCTATGCAAGTGGAAAATGCTAACTGCTTGATTAAGTGAGATTAAAAATAGAACCTTTCAGGCATTTAGAAGGCGAAAATACAGGAATGATGTAGTAATGATGTAGTATTTGATGCAGTGGCGTGAGGTGGTGATGTAGAATGAAATTAGCGTCCATGTTACACTTAGGCTATACTTGTTCTTTGAGTTGTGAGCTTCTTATCCACTATCATTTAATCACCCAACTTTCATAACAACACGGCACATATATGAAACAAGCTTTACCTTCTTTATTGTTTTTCTTCGCTTGCATGGGCTTTGCTAATGGGCAAATCGTTTATGAAGATTTTAATCAAAATAGAATTGCTGATTATTTCTTCACCAGTGGTTCCTTCATTGAGTATGAAGCCAATCCTGCGACATCGACCGCAAACAACAGTCCGACGGTGGCACGTTATGTGCGCAACCCCGCCGAAACTTTCGATGTGATCGTGATGGACATGGGAAACATGCAAGACTTGACCGATTACATCAACGGTACCAAACAAATTTCTATTGACGTCTATAGCCCTGCTCCTGGTATCACTGTTCAAGTGACGTTAGAAGATACCAATACCGCTGAGCCGGGCAATTTCCCTGTTGGCCGTCACAGCATCTATTTGGGAACCACTACTCAAACCAATGCTTGGGAAAACATGACCCTGACCTTTGATCAGCAACCCGATGCTTCGGTAGCCAATACCGCCGTAGAGCGGTTCGTCTTGCTCTTCAATCCAGGCACCATGACTGACGACACTTACTATTTTGATAATGTCAATGGTCCTGAACTTCAAAACGATCCTTGTGCCGGAGCTGCTACCGATCAGTTCATCTTTCAGGATATGGAGTGTCAACAAAATGTTGACATTACCTTTAAGCACGGTGCTAAAAGTCGTGTGCGCAATCCAGACGCTTCGGGCGACAACACTTCTGATTGGGTGTATAAGTACGATCGCAACTCGGGAGAATTGGATGATGTAGTGGTGGGTGATTTCGCTGGTGGTGCACTCGACCTTTCCATCAACAACGAAATTCAACTGCAGATTTACGATTCTGATGCGCCATCTGTTGTGACAGTCGCTTTTCAGGATGCGGGAGGCAATGACATTTTGGTCGCCCAAGATTCCACTGGTAACAGCAACATTTGGGAAACCTTGCGCTACGATCTTTCTTCCATCTCCGGAAGTACGAATGTGACCAATTTTGTGATCCTTTATAAGCCTGGTACTAACTCGTTCGCCACGGCACATTTTGACAATTTCAAAGCTGTAGAGCCGGCACCCATCAGCGTAGCTGAAAGCGGTGCATGGAGTAATACTTTGAAATTATGGCCCAATCCTACTACAGGTCAGGCAAATATCGAGTTCACCCTCAACCAGGCTGAGGTGTTGACCTTTCAAGTGCTTGACATCACTGGTAAAACCGTGATGCAGTGGACGGAAACCGTTGCTACGGCAGGTGAACAGCAAGTGCAATTCACTACCGAGAGCTTACCAGCAGGTGTTTACTTGATGTCAGTTCAGGGCGAGTCAACTGTACAAAGCCTTCGTTTTTACCACTTGGGTCAGTAAGTTATTCTGACGGGTATTCTTTACTTTCTGCTACCACCTTTTGGTAGACAGCAGGTATTCTTATGTCTTACAATCCCTCGACATTATGTTCAGTAAAATCGAAACTTGGGACATCCTAATCATTGCGGCCTACTTTGGCATTGTCTTTTTGATTGCCATTTGGGTGACGTTGCAGGAGCGCAAAAAGAAAGAGGCTTCGGAAGAAGGTTATTTCCTGGGTGGGCGCAATATTGGTTGGTTTGTTATTGGAGCCTCGCTTTTCGCATCCAACATCGGATCGGAGCACTTGGTAGGGCTTGCTGGGGCTGGTGCTCGTGGCGACATGGCCTCCGCGCAATTTGAAATCCTTGCTGCCCTTATCCTTTTGGTGCTGGGTTGGATATTCGTTCCTTTCTACCTCAAGAGTGGTGTTTTCACCATGCCCGAGTTTTTGGAGAAACGCTACAACTCCTCCGCCCGAACCTTCCTGTCGGTGATTTCGATCATCGCTTATGTATTAACAAAAATTTCGGTTACCATCTTTGCCGGTGCACTGGTGTTTGAAACCATGCTCGAAGTGCCGTTTTGGAGCGGAGCAACCATTGTGGTGGTTGCCACGGGTATCTACACCATTTTCGGAGGCTTAAAAGCCGTGATCTACACCGATATGATGCAAATGTTTGTCTTGGTGGGTGGCGCTTTGGCCTTGACCTACTTTGGATTGCAAGGCTTGGCAGTTGGAATTATTGGAACAGAAGAAGCTGGCGGTTGGGACGGCGTACGTGCTGCCATTGATGCACTGGCTCCTGAACGTGCGGACAACTATTTCAGCCTTTGGCGGGATTTCTCTGATCGGGAATACCCCTGGACCGGAATTCTGTTTGGTGCCCCAATCTTGGGGGTTTGGTACTGGTGTACCGATCAATTCATCGTGCAACGGGTCCTTTCTGCCAAAGACGAAAGCAATGCACGCAAAGGCACCATTTTCGGCGGTTTTCTAAAAATGCTTCCCCTTTTCCTGTTTGTTATACCAGGTTTGATCGCCTTTGCGCTTACCCAAAACAATCCGGATTTACTGATGAATACTGCTGGCGAAATTGAATACGATGCGGCATTGCCGGCTCTGGTGATGAATTACCTACCCGTAGGTTTCAAAGGCCTTATGGTCGCCAGTTTGCTAGCGGCCCTAATGAGTTCGCTTTCTTCAGTCTTCAACTCGTGTAGTACCCTTTTTACCATCGACTTTTACCAGCGCTACCGGCCCAAAGCTTCGGGCAAAGAGCTGGTGCGGGTTGGACAGATCGCCACCGTGGTATTGGTGGTTATTGGTCTTGCCTGGATTCCGCTTATGAAGACCCTGACCCAGGGAGAAGGAATATTCAAGTACCTACAAAGTGTACAGGCCTATATTTCTCCGCCCATTGCTGCGGTGTTTATGTTGGGCCTCTTTTTCAAACGCATCAACTCTTTTGGTGCCCTTACTTCTCTTTGGACAGGTTTTGTCTTAGGTGTTAGCCGCCTGGTGATGGAATACATCACCAGTGGGTATGAAGAAGGTACAGCCGTTTGGAACATCTCTCCCGACTCTTGGTTTGCCACCTATGTAGAGGTCAACTTCTTGCATTTTGCGATCTTCCTGTTCGTAGTGTGTTCGGTGGTGATGTTTGCTGCGAGTATGAGCCGACCGGCACCAGCACCTGAATCACTCAAAAATGTCACCTATGAACCTTCTGGACGAAAATTTACCTTCTCTACCGATGTGCTTACCACCGGAGTGCTGGTGGTGATTGTAATTGTCATTTGGTTCATTTTCAGTCCGTTAGGGATTGCTTAATATCAGGCATATGCAAATTGATCGACAAATAACCAAGTTGCTGTTGATGGGCTTGCTGGTACTGGGAGGAGCCGCGCCAACCCTGGCGGCCTCTATCGGGGAGCCAGACAGCACGGCTTCGGTACCGCCAGGAGATACTGCGAAAGCGGTAGCACCTACCAAGGCGAAAATTGTGATGAAGAAGCTACTTCCACCCATAGAATCGGTGCTGAAGCGGCCTTCAGTACCACCGTTGCCCAAAAAAATCCTTCAAAATGTAACGGTTGGAGGCTATTTTAGGGCCCACGGCTACAACCGAAAGCTCCGGGATGCTTTTCCGGTGATTCCTTCAAATGAGTTTGCCAGTGCGCCTCCCTACGTATTAGGAGTGGGAGATGTTTACCGCGATCCACCGTTGATGTTGCTCACCGTAGGCGCCCGGCCCAATAGCCGGACCTACGTAGGAATGGATTTTTCTTACGGCTCTTTCTTCACCGGAGACATTGACTCGCCAAGGCCGTTGGCCCTCAACCTTGGGATCAACCTTACGGGTAGCATCCGTACGGAGCACGGCAAGTTCGGTGTGCAGGCCGGGGGCATCAATTGGACCCGTTTAAGTGACCTCACTTTAGGGGCACCCGAAATCAGGCGCTACAGTTTGTACGAGCGTTCTCCCTGGGACGGAAACATTCACTCTACCGATAGAGCGCAAGGCTATTTCGATAATGGAGCAGTAGCTCAAGACAATCGCTTTGGACAGCAAGCTTTCAAAGGCATCATTTTCGATGGCAGTGAATTGCCGCAAGATTTTTCATTTCGGGTGCTGTACGGGAAAACTGCGGTAAACGGAAATCTGACGGACTCCTTGCCGAATTATGCTTACGGCGGTACCCTCCGTAAGAACTTTGGTAAAAACGAGATTTCCTACAATACGATCAACTACGTCAATTTCATTGATAGCTTGGGCAAAGAGCAAGCGGGAATCAACATCCACACCCTGGCATACAATTGGAAATGGAAAGGCATTCAATTTTACGGAGAGATGGGAATGGGCCGGCAGTTTGCCAGCGATTCCGCCCGGGACGATTGGGGTGAAGCCATTGTATTCAAGATAAAGACACCTAAGAAACTAACCTATTTGCCTTTTGAGTTGGGTTTGTTTCAAATCAGTCCTGATTTTCGAAACTTCTTCGGGGCCTTTCAGTCTTCCGGAACTTCGCTCGAAGCGGCCACCGCACAGGTGGCCCCTAGTGGCATCGCCAATGGTACGGCGGCCAGCTTTGGTGGTTCCATTGCCGATGTGGGGCAGCTCACCAATAACCGCCGGGGTTTCTACCTCAACACCGAATGGGAAATCGGAGACTTTAAGATCAACGTAGGCAACATGGTGGCTACTGAGATGGAGATTCAGGGCAACCGAATGGCCTTTGGGCACAAGCTCAATGCACTGCCCTTGTCGCGATTGGTGACCTTCTCCAACAATGTGGGTCCTTATGGCAGGTGGACTTCGTTTTTTCGGGGATACTTTGAAGAGATTGCCATTACCGATGTGGATACCCTTACCGGGATGCCTACTCAGCGCAACACCTTCAACATGTTGCAAGCGCAGCTCATGCAGCGCTTTACCATTCGCCAGCGGCCACTTTACGTGTTCTACATTGGGTCTTTTGGCTCAGCACAAAGCGATTTTTCTGCCATCCCGATCTTTTCAGACGAGGCCTACCTGCGGGCGCACTACCACGAATTTGATGCTTTTTACGAGCTCAATTCTTGGCTAACTCCGGTGTTGACCCTTGGCTTGGAGCGTATTCGAGGCAACGAAAACACCAACCGGGGCGACAACGTGGACGGCATTTTGGGCAGTCTCGAAAACGATCCGCTCAACCAAACTTCTACGTTGATGGGCTTTGGTCTGGACATGATTTTGTCCAATTCTACCGGCCTTTTTATCCGGCACCGTCGGTTCACCCAAAGTGGCGACAGCTTTATCCAGGACGATATCCAGGGGCATGAAACCACTGTTGAATTAAAAATATTCTTCTAACCAGCATCGCTGTACCATGATCAGATATTCCTTTTTGTTTGTAACCCTTGTGCTGAGTTGGACCCTCGCGGGAGAACTTTGGGCGCAAGAAGAGAAAAAAGTCACTTTTGGAGGAGCCGGTCGTTTTTGGATGGAAAACAATTCCATCGACGGCGATGCTCTGGAAGGAGATACCACCACCGCTACCCGCGAAATGGGTGGCTATGCATTGTTCGATTTGGGCATCACCATTCGACCGGGTAAAAACGCAGAAATTGTAGCGATCACCCGTTTCAATTCGGAACTCGATGGCTTTTGGGGAGCGGGCATCACCACCGACATTCGGCAGTTGACCGCCCGGGGGCTCATCAAAGAAAAAGTGCGGTACAAAGTCGGTGACCTCAATACCGCTTTCACCCCGTACACCATGTACAATTTCAGGCCCGAATTGCGGGTAAACGAAGCCAGCATCTTCCGCAACTTTGAGGAGATCATCAATTACGAAAACTTCTACCAGGATTCCACGTGGCGCCAGCAAGGAGCCGAGTTCGATTTTGCGCTCGCTTTTCCCAAAGGCATCAAAGAACTGAGCTTTCGGGGCTTGATTGCCAAAAACCGACAAACCGATTTCTTCTTTCGGCCCGACCGCATCTTTGGAGCCGCCCAAGTAGGCATCAACCAAGGAACCTATGGTCGGGTAGACCTCACTTACGTCAACTTGTTTGAGTTGGCCCCTTCGGCCATGTTTTCCGATGCTACCTCCATGAATCAGGTGATGTCGGCCCGCTACGATATGGGCATGGACAAGGAAAATTCTTACCTCGGCATTGTTGGAGAGGCCGGCCTTTCCGGTGTGATGTACGAAAACCAAGCCGCCACCGAAACCATTGAAGACCTCGAAGACTCCTTTTTGGAAGTAGGACTGCGGGGTAAGCTGAAAAAATCGGGTTTGATGGGAACGCTCTCCTTTGTAGATGTAGGCCCTGAGTTTCGGAGTGCTGCCGCTCAAACCCGTCGGTTAGACGTTACCGCACCGTCGGGCGCGTTCACGCGCATTGGCAACGAAGAGCGGGTGCGGCCCATGAGCATGGGTGACATCATTACCGACCGCAATGTGTATTCCCGCACTTTTGGTCCCTTGTTGGGCAACTTTTTGCCCTACTTGGAAAATGTACAGCCCTTTGGAGCTGCTACTCCCAACCGTCGTGGAATTACCCTCAACGTGCAATACGATGGAGATTCAGCTGGTATTTTCGGAGCCTTTGTCAATACCGCTTTGCTGAGTGAAATACGGGGGCAGGGAACTACCGAGCTTCGGGATTTTACCAAAGTGTGGGGAGGGGTTACCGCGCGGCTCCACCGCATTTATGGCGGCAAGCAAAAACTCATTTTTACCGCCGGTGCCTCTTACCAAAGCACTGCGCGCGATGGGGTAGAAGGAGTAGACGCTGTAGACCTGAGCACCACTTTTGTAGAAAGTGGCCTGGAATACGAGGTGTTCTCCGGAATGGACCTTTTGGGCGGAGTAAAATTTCTCTCTTCCGAAGGAAACGAATTCCTCAATCAGCGCGATGCTTTTGATGCCACCACTTTCTACAACCAGTATTCGGTAGACCTTACCGAAACCTTCTTCGCTGGTGGTTTTCGCTATAATTTCAACGAAACGGTTTTCCTCACCCTGCAAGGACACTTCAGTACCATTGAGGACAACCTTACCCAACGCAATTCTTTTGACCTCAACCGCGTGTTGATTGTCTACAATATGTTCTTCTAAGGCCCAAAAAGATGAAAAAGTATCTGTTAAAACTTAGTTCTGCAATGTTGCTGGCCTTAGCGCTGGTGCTGGCCGGATGTAGCCACGATGACGATCTCGAAGGACCTGAACTGGTGGACCTGTTTGGAGAATTTGAAATTTTGCAACCCCTAACGGTCAGCCGCACCACAGTGGATTTTTCAGCCGGTGAAACGGTTGAATTTCGGGCCCTGCTAAGCATTCGCACCCCGTGGGAAATGCGTATTGAAGGCCTCACATCGGGCGCGCTCAAAGTGTTTGAAAGCAACGAAAAAGACATCAGCGGAGACATTGCCAACTGGAACGGCTCCATCACGTTTGCGCCCAGTTTTCAAATGGGCGAACAGGCCGTGGCCACCATTCGTTTCACCAACTATCCCGATTCGCTGGTGAGCGATACCATTACCATTACAGGAGCACGACCGGTACCGACGGGTGGTGTGTTGATCAGCGATTTCGAGGATCCGAATCAGGCGTTTAACGTCTTTTCTGAAGCCCAGTTTGAAGAATCCATCAACGGAATTGCCAGCACCCTGCCGGCGGCCTTTGGGTCCAATTATCACTACATGAAAGGCACCGACAACAATGGAAGTGTGTTTGTGTGTGGGCTGGGGGTTTCCGCACAATCTGCTACCGGAGAGGTGCACTATCCCTTCACAACCTCTAATGAAAACCGCGTGTATTTCAACGCTTTCATTTATGGAGAAGGGGCGCAGTTTACTAACATGGTGATCGACTTTCAGGAGGACGATAACCTGGATGGCACTTATGTGCCGGCCGAAGAGGGAACTTACAATTACACGATAAAGGTCGATTGGGTTGGATGGAAACTGGTGAGTTTCCCACTGAGTGAAACGCAACTCTCCACCAATGGCGGCCTTGGCAACATTGATGCCAACGGTCGAAAAGAAGTAGACCGGATCATCAACATTCAGTTCATTTTACTTTCTGAAGGCGGTCAAAACGCCGAGCCGGTAGGCTATGGAATTGACTATGCGGTATTTACCGAAGGTCAACCCTTTCAACCTTAAACCAACGAGACAATGAAAAAACGAGGGTTCAATAAAAAGCGCTGGTTGGGTAGCGGTCTCTTGTTGGGGATGGTGGCTGGACTGGTCGGTTGTGGGGTTCAAATGGTTTCCCTTACCCTGGAAGACCCCCGGGCGGTGGCTTTAGAGCAAAACCCATTCTTAGGCTTCGACTCTGGTCGTATCTATGCAGACGCCACAGGTGACGAAGTATGGGGCATTGAGTCAGACGATTGTAAGAAGGTCGCTTTCTCGCCCGAAAAAACCTTCAAAGGAAGCAATGCCATTCAATTAGATTGGGACAAAACGTCCTGCGATTGGGTGGGTATGGGCATTGGCTGGAACGGTTGGGCGGCCAAAGACCTGTCCAATGTGATGGCCACCGGAGCCATTCAATTTTACGTGCGTTCCATCAACGGAGAAACCCACGTTCCTGTCATGGTATTCTTGTTGGAAGACTATGGTGAAAAGCGCACAGCGAGTGCTTTAAGGGCGAAGTATCTGGAAGCTTACCCCATCAACGAAGATTGGAAAAAGGTGCAAATTCCGCTCGCTTCATTTCCCTACCAAAAAGATGGTGTTGACCTTACCAACATCAAGCAATTGGTGATCGAACTACAGGGCAATGGCGAAGTGATCATCGATGAGTTAGAAATTGTGCCTTACAAAGAAAATGCGCGGACGCTGAAGACAGCGAAGCCGAGCATTACACCGGTGGGTAATCTGCCGATTGTTCTTTTTGAGGATAAGTTGTCCAACGCGTGGGGCTTGGAAAAAAACGAGTGCCGCGACTTCAACTATTCTACTGCTGAGAAAAGCAGTGGCCAGCAAAGCCTGCGCCTGTCCTGGACCGAACCGGCGTGTAAGTGGATGCCGTTTGGTTTCAGCTGGAACAGCTGGCTGGGTGTGGATTTTACCAATATTCCCGCAGGAGCGCACCTCGAATGCAAGGTAAAAGTAGTGGAAGGCAAAGCCTCAGGCTTGCAGATTGGTTTTCAGGACTACGATTTTCGGCAAGCCTTGGTGCGCTTGGAAGACCGTTATTTCGAAAGTGGCCGGCCTTCTAACGCCTGGCAGAAGGTGCGTATTCCGATTGCTGATTTCGACTTTGCCGGCAAGGGAATAAACGCAGCTAACATCAAAAATTTCTATGCTACTGCAAGCGGTAGTGGAACTTTATTCATGGACGAAATCCGGTTGACCCAATAGCGGTGAACTGGCGATAAATATCTTTTTCATGACCCAGAACGGTAAAACTCAGCCCACAGCGATGTTGGTATTGATTGCGCTCTTCGCGGCCCTCTTGGTAGGATGTAGCCCTAAGGCTGATCAAACCAGTGAAAAAGCATCACCCGAAGCAAAACCATCAGATATCGACCAACAGGTAGATGCGCTGATGGCCAAGATGACCCTCGAAGACAAAGTAGGGGAAATGACACAGCTCACGATCGACATGCTTTGCGTAGGTGAGCCGTATCAGCTGGAAAGTCCACACCGCATCGACCCGGACAAGATGCGCAAGGCATTGGTGGAGTATAAAGTTGGTTCGATTCTCAATGTGGGCGGGCATGCCTACACCCGAGAAAAATGGTACGAGTTGATGACGGCCATTCAAAAAACCGCCATGGAAGAAAAGTCGACGGGTATTCCGGTTTTGTATGGAATTGATGCCATTCATGGAGCGAACTATACCCAGGGAGCGACCCTCTTTCCGCAGCAAATTGGTTTGGCGGCCACCTGGAACCCGGAACTGGCCAAAGAAATGGGCCGCATCACCGCCTATGAAACCCGGGCTTCGGCCATTCCATGGACCTTTTCGCCCGTGATGGATTTGGGCCGCGACCCGCGTTGGCCACGGATGTGGGAAACGTTTGGAGAAGATGTACACCTTGGAACCGAAATGGGCATTGCTTTGATGCAAGGTTACCAAGGCGATGATATTGGCGATCCGGAGCACGTAGCGGCTTGCCTCAAGCATTTTTTGGGCTATTCGGTAACCCTTACCGGAAAAGACCGGACGCAGGCTTGGGTGCCCGAGCGGATGTTGCGGGAAATTCATTTGCCTGCTTTTGCCAAAGCCATTGAAGCCGGTGCTGCCACCTTGATGATCAATTCAGGAGAAATGAATGGTATTCCAGTACACATTAACCCTAAAATCCTCACCGAAATTTTGCGAAACGAGTTGGGTTTTGAAGGCCTTGCGGTAACCGACTGGGAAGACATCCGCTACCTTTTTTCGCGGCACCGGGTAGCCACCGATTACAAAGAGGCGATCAAGATGGCCATCAATGCCGGGGTAGACATGAGCATGGTGCCCACCGATCTGGAGTTTCCTGTGCTGTTGAAAGAACTGGTGGAAGAAGGTGCCGTGCCAATGGCGCGCATCGACGAATCGGTCCGCCGGATCTTGAAATTGAAATTCAAGCTCAACCTGTTTGAGCAGCCTTTTTATGAAGCCGACCGCTATCCGGATTTTGCTTCGGAAAAGCACGCAATGGCTAGTATGGAAGCCGCTTTGGAGAGCATCACTCTGATGAAAAATGCAAATGGGATTTTGCCCCTCAAAGCCGGCAGTAAGGTATTGGTTACCGGGCCCACTTCGCAGTCCCTCAACTGCCTTAACGGAGGTTGGACCCACACCTGGCAAGGCGTGGAGACCCAATACAACACCCCTGAAAAACTCACCATCTTCGAAGCGCTGCAAGCCAGGTTGGGAACGGCTGAGGTAGAATATGTCGAGGGGGCTTCCACCACCGAATTGAACAACCTGGATCAGGCAGTGGTGGCCGCCCAAAAATCGGATGTGGCCATTGTTTGCCTTGGCGAAACACCCTATACCGAGATTCCTGGTGATGTAGACAACCTCAACCTCCCCAATGCACAAATCGAATTGGTGGAGGCCATTGCGGCTACTGGCACTCCGGTAGTGCTGGTGTTGGTGCAAGGTCGTCCACGGGTAATCAGCGCCATCGAAGGGTTAGCGGATGGTATTGTCAACGCTTACTTACCGGGCAACGAAGGTGGCCCGGCTTTGGCCGAAATTTTAGTAGGAGTGGCAAATCCGAGCGGCAAACTGCCCTTTACTTACCCGCGCTATTCTGCAAGCTTACTTACCTACGATCACAAAGGAACCGATCAAATCAACCGTGATTTTAGCTACACGGCGTTCAATCCACAGTTTGCCTTTGGCCATGGTTTGAGCTACACCGAATTCAGCTACAGCAATTTGAAGCTTGATCAATCTGAATTGAGCGAAGGTGGAAGCCTCACCGTTTCGGTAATGGTGGAGAATATTGGCGATCGTAGAGGAAAAGAGGTCGTACAGCTGTACGTCACCGACAAGGTGGCGAGTATTACTCCTCCGGTAGAGCGCTTGCGCGCCTTCCGAAAAATTACCCTCGATCCGGGCCAATCTCAAACCGTTTCGTTTACCCTCACGGCTCAAGACCTCGCCTTTGTGGGCTGGGATCAAAAAATGGTGACCGAACCCGGCGATTTCGAGCTTCGGATAAATGAACTGAAGGAAAGCTTTGTTTACAAATCAGCTGCTGCCGCTCCCGGCAAGAACTAACATCTACCCGACGACAATACCTACCCGAATGAAACTTTTAAAACGAACCTTAATGCTCCTGGTCCTGCTTTTGGGTTTGGGCCTGCAATGCGAAACCAGCATTGCGCAGTGCAACATCCTGATGTGGCAAGACGAGTTTGATGGCAACAGCCTCGACCTGACCAAATGGAGCTACCAAACCGGTGACGGATGCCCCGACCTCTGCGGTTGGGGAAACAACGAGTTGCAGCACTATACCGACCGGAACGATAATGTTAGTGTAGCCAACGGTATGTTGACCATCACTGCTCTGCAAGAATCTTTTATGGGCTCGGACTACACTTCTGGCCGCATCCGAACCATCGGTAAAGGAGAATGGACCGGCGGCCGCATCGAGGCACGGATGAAACTGCCCACCGGTCAGGGGCTCTGGCCCGCTTTCTGGATGTTGCCGACCGATTCTTATTACGGTGGATGGCCTCTAAGCGGGGAAATCGATATCATGGAAATTCGCGGTCACGAAGACAACATTCAGCATGGAACCATCCATTTTGGACCCCTCTTTCCAGCCAATGCATTTTCTGGCACGACTTACACCTTGCCTTCGGGCTCTTTTTCCACTGCATTCCACGATTTTGCTTTGGAGTGGGAAAAAGATGAACTGCGCTGGTATGTTGATGGAGCGTTGTTTGCGACCAAAAAGCCCAACAGTCTGTCGGGCAACCCCTGGCGTTTCGATCGGGATTTTCACCTTTTGCTAAACGTTGCGGTCGGTGGCTGGTTTCCCGGGAACCCCGATCCAAGCACGCAGTTTCCTCAAACCATGGAAGTGGATTGGGTACGGGTGTATCAAAACCTTCAAGACGTTTTCATCACCGGCAAAGAGCGATTGCCAGCCAATTCTACCAGTCAAATCTACAGTGTGCCCGCTTTTCCGAATGCGACCTACACCTGGACTGCCCCTTCGGGAGCGACCATTGTAAGTGGCCAAGGCACCCGCGAAGTAGTGGTCGATTGGGGAGGCGTTTCCGGCAGCATGCAAGTAGAGATCGACAATGGAGGATGCAACGCTGTGCTCGATCTTCCGGTAGAAATTTTACCCCTGGTTTGCAAAAACACCATTTTGAATTTCGAAACTGTCAACCATGTGTATTGGACGGGCGGTGATGGAGTATACACCGAAAATGTCGTCAATCCCGGTTCCAACAGTGTGAACGCTTCCACTTCAGTGGCCAGTTACGAGCGCAACCCTGCGGTGCAATACAGCACCTTGATTTATTCCATTGATTTGGTAGGCAATTCCGACCGTTTTATCAACGGTAAATTGGCGTTTGAACTGGATGTGTATACCGATGCTTCGGTTGGCACTGAAATATTGGTTCAGCTTGAAGACAACATCGAAGCCTACAACCCCTATCCTTCGGGCCGGCACAGTGTTTACCAGGCATTCACCAGCGTTCAGAACGAATGGGAAACTATGCGCTTCAATTTCACCATGCAGCCCGATGGCAGTTTGTCTGACGAAGACATCAACCAACTGTTGTTTTTGTTCCATCCCAACTCCAATTCGGGCACCACCTTTTGGTTCGATAATTTGCGCATTGTGGACACGGATTGTGCAGGTGTGGGTTTGGACGAGATTCTGAATACGCAAGCTGTAAGCGCTTTTCCCAACCCCTTTGTCAGCGAAATTCAGCTGAATTTCAACGGTTTAGAAGCAGTGAACCTGCAACTTTTTACGGCTACTGGCCAATTGGTGAAAAGCATGGACAATGTGCAGCCGTCCCAGTCGATCCCTACCCACGACCTACCAGCTGGGGTTTACATTTTGCATTACGAATCGGCTACTGAAAATGGCCAGATGAAACTCATTAAATACGAATAAGCCATGATTTTGAACCTTCGTTCTTTACTACTCTCGTTGGGAAATCTGCTTGTGGTGATCCTTCTGCTGGCTCCTGAATCTACTTTTGGGCAAAAAATGCAAGCGGTGAAAGTGGAAGTACGCCAGGTGAACGGCAACTATCAGCTGTTTCGCGGAGGCGCACCCTATTACATCAAAGGTGCAGGAGGCCACACTCGCATGGACCGCACCAAGGCGGCTGGTGGCAACTCTGTACGCACTTGGAGTCCCGATAATGCCAAATCTATTTTGGATGAGGCCCACTCCCACGGGCTGACGGTAATGATGGGCCTTTGGATGGGAGTTGAGCGTCAAGGTTTTGATTACAACGATGAATGGGCGGTGCAAGATCAATTGAAGTATTTCACCAAGGTGGTGCGCGAACTGAAAGACCATCCGGCGTTGTTGCTGTGGGGCATTGGCAATGAGTGCGACCTGTTTTATACCAATTACAACGTGTGGGATGCCACCAACGACATTGCCGCAATGATCCACCGCGAAGATCCGAACCACCCTACCTGTGCCGTAACCGCAGGTATAGATGTGGCCGAAGTACAAATGATCATGGAGCGGGCTCCGGAGATCGACATTCTGGGCATCAACACCTATGGGGATTTGGAAGCCTTGTCGCGCAATGTTCGTCGGTTTGGCTGGAAAAAATCGTACATCGTAACCGAGTGGGGTCCGAACGGACATTGGGAAGTGGCCAAAACATCGTTTGGCACTCCCATTGAACAAACCAGCAGCGAAAAGTCGCAATCCTATTTGAGCCGCTATCAGAATTGCATTTACAACGATCAGGAAAAGTGCATCGGTTCCTACGTGTTCCACTGGGGCAACAAGCAGGAAACCACCCCCACCTGGTATGGTGTGTTTTTGGCCTCCGGTGAAGAAACCGAGGCCATAGACATCATGGAATTTGTTTGGTCGGGCAAATACCCGGACAATCGTTCTCCGCAGCTGAAATCTTTTGAGGTGGAAGGCATTCCCTACCCCAAGCACGTGGAAGTAAAAGGCGGTAATGTCGTGGAAGCCAAAGTAGAAATCCACGACCCGGAAGGCGATGCTATCCAATACGTTTGGGAAGTGCTCCCGGAGAGTACCGATATCAAATCGGGAGGAGACAAAGAAGAGAAACCCGAACCGGTGAAAGGATTGTTCATTAAGAACAAAGACGGAATTTTAACTTTTAAAGCACCTCGTAGAAAAGGACCCTACCGCTTGTTTATCTACGCCTACGACGGCAACGGACATGCGGCAACCGCCAATTTCCCATTTCTGGTGAACTGATGAGTAGTGAGAAGATCAGTACCGCTTGCTGAAGTGTAGTCTTTGCAACGCGCAATTGCTTAACCCAAGCGAACCAACAGGTTTTAGTTTGGGTTTTGCTTTTCTTAGACGGTCAACTGTTGAAGGAGGATCACTTATCCTCATCAAAGTTCAAAACTCAGCGTAGTGAGGCTGTATCCCGAAACACAGCCAAAGCCACCTTCCACATTAGAGAACACTTGAACTGGTTGGGCAAACGGATTGCCTTCAGTTTGTTTGTAGAGTTCGAACGACCTTCTGTAATTATAGCCAGCTTCGTTGGTGGAGTACAACTCTATCTCGAAAGGTAGATTGTCATCTTCGGGATCAAAAAAGAAAAAGGGCACGGTTATTTTAAACGTGTAATTCTCCCCATCGAACAGCACGTCCCGAAAAGGTCCCCAGGAAGCACTGCCATCATCATCTCCCGAGAGTTCAAAGGCCGGGTCGTTGGTGGTGATGAAATAATAATTGAAATCAGGTCTTGTAGAGTCTCTTCTTCTCCGAAGGCGGAGCAGGTAATAATTGTCTCCGGGAGCATCTTGAATGGTGACGGTTACTTCCAGACTTTCCTCAAAACCGACCGACTGGCTACGGCCACTTGCTGAAACAATGGTCGAAGGTCCCGGCACTGAGCTGCTGGCCGAAATCGAATTGAATCCTGGTGCACTGGCCTCTATCCGATAGGTACTGCCTACCACCGGGCGCTCATTGCCGGTGTAATAGCCTTCTCCAGCGTGTGTTAAGGTTTCTATCAGGGAGCCGCCGGCATCCAACACCCGCACGGTGCCGTTCTCTATATTTTCCAGGTCTCCTTCTGCCAGTACACTCAGGCTTTGGCTCAGGTGTACCGTGTAGGTGGTATCGGGACTAACCCAGGAGTTGGCGACCAATTTTGGTGCTTTCACTTCCGCATCGATGGGAATTACTTTTTCGCAACTCCATCCCAGGCCCACCATAAGGGCCGCTGCAAACAGGCGTATCGTTGTGTTTTTCATGGCGCTTAAAATTTAAACTGGTAACTGAAGGAGGGAAGAATTGGAAACAAGCTGATTTGCGTAAGCTCCCGGCTGCCGTTGGAGTTTTGAGCGAAATACAAGTAAAAAGGGTTTTGGCGGCTGTAAACATTGTAGAGTCCGAAGCTCCAGGTGCGCTGGCCCCAACGCGTATCCTTGTGAAGGTTCACACCGAGGTCTAAGCGGTGGTAAGAAGGCATGCGGTAATTGTTGCGCTCCTGAATGTGTTCTACCTCGCCTCCCCATTCGCTGGGGTCGTTGCCCAAAAAGGTAGCTAAGCTGTTGTAGCGTTCCAGGCCGAGCGAAACCGCATTACCGGTGCCATAGACCCAAACTACACCCACATCCACCTTTTCGTTGAATTTGTGCGTGAGCGCAATGCCGATGTCGTGCCTACGGTCGTAGCGGTAGGGAAAGGTCTCCCCAAAATTGAGGTTGTCGAACTGTCGGTTGGTCCACGATAAGGTGTAGCCAATCCAACCAGAAGTTTTACCCACCTTTTTTTCGAGCAGGAATTCAGCACCATAGGACCAGCCGCGGCCCACTTCTACTTTGTTTTGCCAGTCTGAGTCGGAGCCGAAAAAGCTGGCGCCATCCTTATACTCGATCAAATTGTCCATGCTTTTGTAGTAGCCCTCCAGGCTGATCTCGTACTTTTTGCGGTGCGTGTAGGCCACGCCCAAGGCCACTTGATGCGACTGCTGTGGCGGTACCCGATCGGTTACCGGCAACCACAAATCGGTGGGCAAGCCAATGCCTGCGTTGGTAAGCAAGTGCAGAAACTGGGTCATGCGCGCATAAGAAGCTTTTATCGACATGTTGTCGCGCAAGAGGTAGCGGCCACTGAAGCGCGGTTGCAGTGAGAAATAAAACTTGTTGCCCGTGTAAAAAGACGCCCCGTGCAGACCGAAATTGGCTTTGATGCGATTCCCAATTTTTACATCATCTTCCACATACAACCAACTTTCGTGGCTGTATTGCTGGCTCGAACCAAAAGCCGTGTCGATGGGAGCTTCGCCGGAGTTTCTGGAGTTGAAGGTATTGATGCCCGGGGTGAAGGTGTGGTAGGTATGCCCCACTCCAAAACGGACGTAATGGTCGGGATGGGGGAGATAATCAAAATCTATTTTTCCATTGTAATCTTCGATACCGGAAGAATAATCGAAGCTAATTGATTCTGTTTCGTTCTGTTGGCCCGTAGAAGTTTCCTCCTCACTGAAACCGACCAAAAATTTGTAGCGGCTATACGTAAAAGTCGTGTTGCTAAACAGCTTGTTGCTAAAGAGGTAGTTCCACCGCAGGGCGCCAATAACGTTGCCCCATTTCAGTTCGCCATCCTCCTTGGATTCATATTCCGTTGCCCCATCGTCCCAGCGGTCTCTCAGGCGACTGTAAAACCGGTCGTTGCCAAAATAACCACTGGCAAACAGGCGGCTTTTATCAGAGAACTTGTGGTTGAGCTTTGCATTAACATCGTAGAAATAGTATCCACCGGTTGAGCCATCCTGGCTTTGGGAACGGATGAGCGGTTGCGCCAGCAAGTCGATGTAGGTGCGCCTGCCCGAAACAATGAAAGAAGTTTTGTCTTTTACGATTGGTCCTTCGAGGGTGAGTTTGGAAGAAATAAGGCCGATGGAGCCTTCCCCATGAAATTCTTTCATGTTGCCCTCTTTCATCCGAATGTCGATCACCGACGAAAGACGACCGCCGTAGCGGGCAGGAAATCCACCTTTGATGAGCTTTACCGAGTTGAGGGCATCGGCATTGAAAACCGAAAAGAAGCCAAATAAGTGAGAGGCGTTGTAGATGGGCACCCCATCTAATAAAATCAGGTTTTGGTCTGGCCCACCTCCCCGAACGTAGAGTCCGCTCGAAGCTTCACTTCCCGATTGTACACCGGGCAGCAATTGAATGGTTTTCATGATGTCGCGTTCGCCCATAAACACTGGCAGGGCCTTCACTTTGTCCATGCTGATCTCGATGGTGCTCATCTCCGATTTTTCTTCCATGCGTTCGGCCTCCGAAGCCACCACTTCAAATTCGTTGAGCGACACCGAACCCGAAAGGTTCACGTTAAGGCTGCGGTCGGCATTCAGGTAAAATTCCATCACCTGGGTTTCGAAGCCCACGTAGGAGATGCGCAAGCGCACGGAATCTTCAGGGAGTGTGAGGCTAAAAAAGCCATAGACGTTGGTAGTGGTTCCCTTTCCGGATTTGAGGTCGTACACCGTTGCGCCAATCAGCATTTCGCCATTGGATTCATCTTGTAGGTAGCCGGAAATCGTGTATTGAGCAGAGCAGGCCAATACCAGGCACAAACTCAGGAGGGTGAGGATCGGTTTCAATAGGTGGTGGGTCAGGTTCAGCAATAAGGACAAGGGCTTGGCAGCAAACGTTGCACGCGTAATATTTGTTGTTTGTTGCCGGCATCCTATATCACCCATGTTCCGCAGGATGCATCACTATGTATAGACTGTTACCAAGCCAGAAACGTTTGGTTGCCCACTCAAAAGTTGTCCTTTCTACGACTCATTTTTTGCTTTATCCAAGCAGCCATGATGGCGATCGAATAGCGTGTCCAATACTGATTATAGGTTTGACCAACGGACGGATAAGCATATAAGAATTGGATACAGTAGTTCGGGCCATGGCTTGCCGATGTTTGTAGTCTACCACCACCCCTTGATTTATTCATTTTCAATAAACCAAGCAGGAATGAAATTAGAACTACAACGCTCGCCAGAAGCCATCACTTCTGGAGGAGCCCCGGAAGACGACAAGCCGGTAAAAGTCGCCATCCGCGCCAGCAATGGCCAATACGTGAGTGCCGAAGATGGGGGTAAAAAGCCATTGCAGGCCAACCGAAAATCCATTGGAACCTGGGAAACCTTTGACATGTACTCTTTGGGTGGAACCCACATTGCCCTGAAGGCAGTCAACGGAAAATATGTGGCCAACGAAAACAACGGAGACAAGCCCCTGATTGCCGACCGCAGCAAGATCGGGGAATGGGAAACCTTTGATTTAGAAATGATTGATGAACGCCACGCCGGACTAAAAGCCAGCAATGGAAAGTGGGTTTGCAATTGTGACAACGGTAAAAAGCCATTACAAGCCAATGGGGAAAAACTCAGCAGTTGGGAAATTTTCGAAGTATTGCTGTTGGACGCCAAGGGCAAACCGGTTGAAAGCAAATCGGTACAGGTAAAAAGCGACAATCGTCGGTCGCTTTCCAGCCAATCAAAATTAGACGCGTATACGGTTTGCTTTAGCGGCACCGCCTGTACCCGCGATGAAGGTGAGGCTAAGCGCAAAGAGAGCGATCCTGCCATTTACGCCAAGTCCTCCGGTTATATCCCGGTGCGCATCCACAAAGAAATTTCGGGCAATTTGAAAGATACCAGCCCGAGTGTTGCTGTGCGCGGAGTGGGCGAAAACGATTGGGCCAGCCCACGAAAAAGCAGTGAAAAGCTCAAGTTCAGCGGTCCACTGCACGCCGACAGCACCTTGTTGAGTTACGTTAAAGGTTATTCAGGAGGCAATCAATATTCCAAAACCGATCAACTTACCGGCTGGCCGGCACCGGCCTTGGCGCTACACGGTGCCAACATGGCCGCCGATAGTGGTGCCAAACAATACAACTTTATTGGGCACAGCCGTGGTGCCGTAGAAGGCATAATGGCCGCATGGTTCCTCTACGCCTATGGGCCCAAGGATGTGAAAGACATTCCGGTCAACATTTTTGCCATCGATCCGGTACCCGGATCGGGAGAGTGGTACAGCATCCTTACCCAATTGCCGCCCAACGTCAAACATTTTGTAGGTGTGTATTCCTGGGATCACTCCCTGATGCCCGCCGACCGTCCTTTTTCTGCGGTAGTTCCACGGCCCAACGGGCGCATGATCGGAAAAAGCAATTCCATCAAGCTCACCGACTACTGGTATTGGCCCTGGAACAAGTGGAAATACCTGGCTGACGATTCGCAACAACGCGATCCGCTGAAACCGGGCAACCATGCCCAACCTAAAGATTACGAACTCTGGGCCTGTCGCGGCCGGCACAGTACCGTTTCGGGCAATGCTACTTCTAACGCCGAATACAATCCCAAAGACGTGAGCGACAATGTGGCTCCTGTGCCCGAATTGGTTTACAAAATGGCGCGTGCCTACCTCACCAAATGGGGCACCACCTTTGAGAAAAGCAGTGCAGTAAAAGAAACAACCATGGAGTTGCGGCAGCACATCCACACCTTTCACCGGGAATTCGATGCCATGGGCGGTGGGGCAACCCGCAACAGCATCCTGCCCGATCGTCCCTACGTTCGCCGGGTGTCGTCCATCTATGGCATCAACCCCAACAACTACTATTTCATGGACGATGTAGTGGGCGATCCACCCTATTTGCTGAGCTATCCAGTAACCAAAGACCGCAAAAATACGGGATGGGTCAACTGGAAATTCTTGTAGGCCTCAAGGGCACAACGCATCACTTTTCCACCTTCTAACTATTCGCAATTATGAGTCAGATAGACACCGTAGATAAAAAGATTAAAAACTATTTCCACCACATCAGTGGTCCGAGCTACGTTCGGATTTTGGACACTCCGCACGTGTGGGGAATGCCCTTCAGCGATGCCATTATGGATCAGGCCTGGGCCCGACAAAAAGAATTTGAGCGGGCCATTATCGAGATCGTTCAAAAGTCGCGCTACCGCTGCGACCTCTCCTCCCTCAACTGCCCCGACCCTGATTGGGGAAAGGTCATTCTTGGAGCCATCGACACCGCGATGAGCACCAAAATGGGCCGCAAAAAACCCACGCAGTTCCGTTTCCTATTTGGGCAAACGCCCATGGTACCCGTCGGTGAACCGGACAACTTCACGGACTTCAAAGCCGCTATTGTGCGTCTGTTTCGGGAACGAGCGCACCATTGGGAAGTGCAACCCGAGATTTGGATGGGGCGTTTCTACCGCTTAGCCGATGGCATTTCGGATACCCTGTTGACCAAAATTTTTGGCAGCGACAGTGTGTTGGTGGATACCGAAGGCACCAAAATGACTTGGAACCACTCCAAGATCATTGCCATGGATGGTACCGAAGCTTTGGCAGGGGGACACAACCTCAACATGGACCTCTTCCGCAGTTATCCGCCTGTGCACGATGTTTCGGTGGTGGTGCACGGTGAAGCGGCCCATGGAGCGCAATTGTACCTCGACCAGATGTGGGCGGTTGGAAAAGAATTGATGACCAAAGAGGTGTTGGATACCAAAAAACTGACGTGGAAAAACAAAGATTCCGACAAGCATCCACCCGCTGATCCGTTGACCGGTTCGGATGGAAAAAAGTACATGGAATCCCAACAAAAAGCCATCGTAGACCTGCACAAAAAAGGAAAACAAAGCGGCAAAGACCCAAAGCCACCCAAAGTGCGCCCTGAGCCTAAAAGCACCAAAGATAAAGACCTTCAGGTGCTGGAAGACCTGAAAGTGCCTGTTTTTGAAGAACGGGTGAAGTACAACACCTACGAGAATTTTGAGGATTACAAACTGGCCACCCGCATGATGACTGTGGGTAAATATTGGACGGGTACCAACAAGGAGAAAGACTTTCAGAAGGCTTCGGAGATCATGAAAGAAACCCTCATTAAGGGCGCGAAAAAGACCATCAAGATGTCGCAGATGGACCTGGTAAGTGCCTGGAAGAAAAATTGGTCGGATCACGTGGTGTGCCAGTGGGTGTTGGAAGCTCTGTTGGCCAACGAGCAGCTGACCGTTGAAGTGGTGGTTTCTCCGCTGGATGCGGGAGCCGGTGCAGAAGGAGACCAATACTCCTTTGGGTCGGGTGCCTCGCGCACATTCGATTTGATGCACTACTACATGACCCACGAGGTGAAAACTGACAAGTTGATCCCCGACAAGGACGGGAAACGGGCTGCTGCCATCAAGCGTTTGTCCGTAGCTCCTCTCTACTTCACTGACAAGGTGCCCGCCAGCAAACAAAAAGAAGGAGATACCTACAAGTGGCCGGGCCTTAGTAAAGAAGGCTATACCGCTACCTTGAAGCAGCTACCACTGTCGGAAAAACCTCCGAAAGAAGGTGTGATCGGCAGTGCCGTTTCTTCGGTGATCAAGGCCAGTGGGGCGAAGGGAAAAGTGCCTTCTGCTCCAGGCAACCACGCCAAGATCATGATCGTCGACGATGAAGCTTATGTGGTGGGATCGGATAACCTGTACCCGGGCTTTCTTTCCGAATTCAATTACCTGGTGGAAGGCAAAGAAGCCCTGAAAGAAATGCTGGATGCCTACTGGAAACCGCTCTGGAAATATTCAGGGCCGCACAAAGAAGGCGGTGGCTCATTCGTGCCAGCGCCTACGCCTACCAAAGAACCATCGCTCAACCAGTTTGTCTACAAAAGTGGCAACGACTACCAATATGGTTACGGTCGGGCCATTCCCAACATGCCCATCATCGACTTTCCGTCGGATGCGGATTACTCGAAATGGGCCATGCTACACGACGGCAAGGACTACCGCCTCTACATCTGGCGCAAAGGGAGCAACGACACCTTTTACCAAGGCGCCTACAACCGCTCCAAAAAAGCTTACCAGTATGGGTATCGGTCCATCAAAAAGTTCACTTTGTCGGGCATGCCTTCAGATGCCAGTAGCGATAGTTTCGCCATGCTGCACGATGGCAGCACCTACCGGCTCTACCTGCGCAATAAGAAAAACAGTGCCGAGTTGATCCAGTTTGGCTTCAATCGCTCAAAACGCACCTACGTGTGGGGTTACAAATCCATCAAGCGGATTGGCGTGACCAAAGCACCCAAGGAGATCAGTTGGGACGGCTGGGGCATGTTGCACGACGGCAAAGCCTACCGACTTTACCAATGGCGCAAGGGCAAACAAGGGAAACGTTTTTACCAGGCGGCCTTCAATGGAAGGTCCTACGAATTTGGCTATCGGTCTATCCCCGAGCTGGAATTGGTAGGTGCTCCGTCCAACAGTGATCCTGCTGATTTTGGCATGCTCTACGACGGTAAATACCGCTTCTACCTCCAAACCAAATAGGCTGACGGAAACAGCCAGAAGCGTGAAACGGCGGGCCGCTCAGGTGGTCCGCCGTTTGCTGTTTGTGGCAACAGCAGCGAATGGGCAATGCGTAAAAATAGGAGGGTAGGAGCGCCCTCAATACTCGAATTCCAATTCGAAATTGCTGTTGTGCAACTGAAAAATGACCGAGGAGTTGCCTTCCTGTAATCCTGAAACATCGAAAAGTACCTCTTTGGTGATGTTGGATTCACACGATTCAGAGTTTTCCAGCGACAAGCGCAGCGTGTGTTTAGGAGGGTCTGAAGCCTCGGGTGTACCCGAGTCAATCAATTGAACGGTCCAGGAATCACCATTGCAACCTTTGGACGCGAAAATGACCTTTAAACAATCGCCGTCTTGCTCCAAACCTCTGGCGACCAATGCGGCATCGTTGGCGCCCATAAAAGCCGCTTGATCCACGATTACCTCTTCTCCACAGGGGCCGGTAACTCCATCATTGTTTCCGTCGTCGTTCTTGGAGCAGCCCAAAAATGGACCCAGTAGTACCAATCCAATGAACAGTACTTGCTGGCGCATCCGAAAACCAGACCTTATCATATTTAGGAGCGAAACATTCATGTGCTACTATTCCTCGTTTGGAAAAGCGACTGGTAAGATAGCGTTTATTGGTGTTTGACGCGATAAGTTGAGGTGGAATAGGGAGACCATTCTACCGAAGCAACTGCTTACAGGCATTGGATTTAAAGTGCTTCTTTTACTAAGCGATAGTTGCTTTCCAGCACCTCAAAGCCTGTATAGCGAAAAACCCGTGCGGGTTCTGGTTCTTCCATGCTGGAGTACCCATCGGGAAACCCTTTGTTTTCGTAAAAGCGCCCGGTAAAACGGATCCGATCGTTGCTATAGCCCAAAGAGTCGGGCAGTTGTAGGTCTTCAAAAGCAGGTTCTATGAAAATACAACGCTTGGCCAATTCGTCGTCTTCGTTGTCTGCAAAGGTAGTCAGGTCATCGGGCGTAGCCCAGTTGGCACAGTCACAGGCCCAGGCAATGTAAGTCAGTTCCAGGGTTTGCGTTTTGGGTTGCAGTTCTCCTTTGCACCAGTCGTTACAGGCCGTAGAAAGGCAAAGCAGCAGACTTAGTCCCATTTCCCATGTCCAACTTCGAAGATTCATAACGCGTAAAGTGAAAACCAATATCGATGTAAGAAGCGCTGAAGCTCCGTTTTTGTTTCGGTTACTGCCTCCTGAGAGAAAAGGTAGCTACCTTTTTTCAGCTAGCATCACCCACCAACCTATTTGCAGGTCGGCACCAGTGTAGAAAAGAAACTCCCGGCTACTGTTGGGGTCCACTGTAATTTGTGGAGCAATCATCTCGTCTTTTTCCAGCACCGGATCTTCAGGGACCAGAATGGGAGCCGGGTTTTCCTTCCAAGGTCCGAAAGGGTGAGCGGCACGGGCATAAAAGATGGCTTCACCAGTGCCGAAATCGCCCGTTCTAACGGCCACGTAGTCATCTTCTGCCAATTGTGTGACTTGCCCTTCCATGCCAATGGGTGTTTCCACCAGCTGAAAATCCTTCCAGGTATGTCCATTGTCATCCGATACGGCACCAATGGTCCATACTGCTGTCACCGCGTTGGGAGCGGCATTCCACCCTAAGAAGCAGAGGTAAAGACGCCCATCATGGGCCACTACGCTGGGCGAGGTAATGAGGTAAACTTGCCGATTGGCCAGTGCTCCACGAGCAACCACCGGGTTGTCCAATTGCGTGTAGGGCCCTTCCAGGGCATCGGCTTCGGCCAGGTAGATAGAGGCTTCGTAGGTGGCCTCTTCGGGATAACCGATGTAATAGATTTGGTGCTTGCCGTTGGGCGCGTGAAAATAGAATGCCGTTTCCTTGTAGATGTCATTTCCCGATGGGCCCACCTGGCTTAGCAGGGTGCGTTCGGGGGTCCATTGATCGGGCGTAGTGGCCCGTGCCAGTTTGATGGAAGCTACACCGTTGGCATCGCCGGTGTAGATCATGCTCAAGTTACCCGCGGCATCGTAGAACACGTGCGGATCGCTGGCCACCTGATAATTTTCGTTCGGAATGAGGTCGCGCAATACCGGATTGTTCTCCGACCGTACCCAGATGACCTCTTCAGCTTCCGGGCAGTCGGCTGCCTCTTTTTGGCAGCCAGGGAGCAAAAGGCAAGCTAAAACAAACAGTGAAAAGCAGGATCGGAGTAAAGGCATGTCCTCTTTAACGATCAATTTAAAGAAAATCAGTTATACCACTTTCAATTACTTCATGTGGAAAATGGCTTTTAGCGTGTTGCGACTTTATCGGTCGATGGACAAAGCTTAACCAACAATCAACAAAGCTTCACTCAGGGATCTGATAAGTCTCAAAAACCACTTAGGCCGATAAACGCCCTTGTTTCAATTGGCTGGGAGCTACACCGTATTTCTTTTTAAAGGCATTGCTAAAATGATGGGCATGTTTGTAGCCTACCGCGTCCGAAACCTCGGCAATGGTCCACCCGTGATCCAGTAATAACTGACGGGCCTTTTCCATTTTGATGTCGTGCCAAAAGTTGAATACCGTGGTGCCAAACAGCGATTTGAAACCCTTTTTCAAGGTAAATTCATTCGTGCCTACTTTTCGGGCAAGGCCCAACAACGTATAGCTCTGTTCGGTTTCCGATTCCAGCAACTCCTTTACGGCATAGAGTTTTTCAATGTCGCTGCGTTTTAAGTCCACAGGAGCAGGATTTGACTGTCCGGTTTCCAGGTGTTCCAATTGCAGCAGCAGCAACTCCACCACTTTGGCTTCCAGAAAGATTTTTTTGTACATCCCGGTGCGCTCGCAGTTCATGATCTGTTGAATGATCAAGGTCATCGCCGGAGTGATGGGCAAGTTGTCTTTGGCCAGAGCACCGCTTTTTTTGCGTGTAATGGCGTCTCGAAAGCGCTCGAAAATGTGTACATCTTCGGGCAGGTATTTTTGGAAAAAATGCGGGCTGAGGTTGACCTCAAATACTTCGAAATTGGTGGCATTCATTTCAGAAATGCCGGTCGCCTGATCTGCATAAACAATGTTGTGTTGATTGGTCCCAAATTCCATAAATGACCGGTCCTGCAAATGGGCCTTGGAACTGCCGCGAAATGTAAAATGTAGCTCCACCGATTCGAAATCACTTTCAAAAGCCAGTTGCGTGTGTTGCGACAACTCCATACATCCGAAGCCAATGTGAATGCCTTCAAAATAGATTTCCCGGTAGCGGCCACGACCAAAAAAGAAATTGCCTTCAAACGAACGCTCCCTTAGCGGAAGCACCGCATCCGAAAACCCCTCCGGATAATGGTTTTCGATTGCAAAATCAGTGGAATTGGGATCATGCAGTTTAACTCGCATCTTTTCCGTTTTGCGTTGATATTATTCCTTTAAGAGTAGCCGCTTATTATCGGTATGCGTTTATCTATGCAAAATAGTTATTTAGATGCATTCTAAATAATTCCGGACCAACTCCCGGCTTTGAATGTGGTTGAAAAACCTGTGCCTTATGCCAAACCTACCCAAATGGGCCGCTGATGCTGCCGAGAAAATTTTCACCAAATTCTACCACCCGATGGTCGTTACCAAAACCGAGTACCTCGATACCGATTGGAAAAGGGTTTGTTTTTCCGGCGATCTGCACCGGGTGGGGTACACTCCTGGTCAAGTAATCGAGTTTCGGGTAACCGATACCCAGTTTCGGCATTACACACCCTCCAGCTTCGATGCTGAAAAAGGCCAATGTGAGGTCTTGTTTTACCTCCACGAAAAAGGGCCGGGCAGCATCTGGGCGGCACAATTGCAGCCGGGAGATGCCATTAGCCTCATGGGGCCCGGTGGCGACAAAACCTTTCGTACTGCGGCCACCCACCACTTCTTTTTTGGAGACGAAACCTCCCTGGGGCTCTATGCCAACTTTAAACAATTGGCTTTGACCACCGACAAAGAATATTTGTGCTTGTTGGAACTGGACGTTGACCATTGGCATTGGCCTCGCCTTATCGAGTTGGAAGCGGACATTGTGCCCAAAAACGAAACCAACCCGGGAAGTCATGCGGCTAAAGCCATTCAGGAGTTGGATTACCGACTTTGGAAAACCTGGCGTTTGGCTACCTTTTATTTGACGGGTTGCGCCTGCTCCGTTCGGCAGGTTCGAAAAGCATTGCGCAGCAAAGGAGTGGCTGCCCATCAAATTAGCAGTTATCCTTATTGGTCTACCAGTAAAACAGGACTTTGAGCCATGGAAAAAACACCTAAAACCGGATTTAGGCGGCTCCTTCAGTTGCTTGGGCAGCAAACCTGGATGGTTGTTCTTGCCATCGTGTTGGCGGTGGTAAACGCAGGGTTATCCTTGGTGCCCTACGTGTTGGTGGTCTATATTTTGGATACCCTGCTCACACCTCCACTGCAGCTGGCCAAGGTAGAAACCTACCTGCTTTTGGCCATTGGTGCTGCGGTGGTGGGTTATGCCTGTATGTATTTGTCGGGTTTGCTTTCACACATTGCTGCCTTTTCTCTCTTGCACGACCTGCGCAAACAAATTGCTGTGCGGCTGGGCTTGCTGCCCATGGGGTTCATTACCGGATTCAATTCAGGAGCCCTCAAAAAAATCGTGATCGACGATGTAGAGCGCATTGAATCGTTTGTGGCCCACCAGGTGCCAGATTTTGTAAAAGGCCTCGCCTTGCCGGTGTTCACTATCGGGTATCTTTTTACGGTAGATTGGCGGTTGGCGGCCATCAGCTTTGTGCCTTTGGTGGTGGTGGCCGTGTGGCTACCACTCATTTTTAGCTCCAGCTACACCAAAAAGATGATGGGCCGCTACCATGCTTCGCAAGAGCAAATGAACAGCGGCATTGTTGAGTTTGTGCGTGCCTTGCCGGTGATGAAAATTTTTGGGCAAACCGCCGAGCAGTTTCACCAATACAGTGGAGCGGTCAATGAATACGCCGAGATGTCGAAGAAATGGACCCGAAAGAGTGGACCACCCTTTGCCGTCTTCATGAGTTTTATGAGCAATGCCACTTTGCCCGTGCTGGCCGTGGGCACCTGGCTCTACGGGCTACAAGACCTCAGCCTGTCCACCTTTGTGTTGTTTCTCATTTTGGGCGTGGGCTACATTAAACCTTTGTTTGCACTTTCCAATATGGGCATGCAGCTCATGCTGATCAACAAAGGTGTGGGCCGCATGGACGAAGTGTTGCAGGCGCCTATCCAACCGGAAGGAACGGAAGCCAACCTTCCTACCGATTGGTCTTTGACCTTCGAAAACCTCGGATTTGCTTACAAAGAAGGCCACCCGGTATTGGAAAACATCTCTTTCACCATTCCTGAAAAAAGTGTGACTGCGTTGGTAGGTCCTTCAGGTGCGGGCAAGTCCACTGCTGCGCGTTTGGTGGGGCGTTTTTGGGATGCGAATCAGGGTTGCATTCGTTTGGGAGACGTACCCCTGAACGAATTGCCATTGCCCTACCTCATGGAAAACGTGGCTTTTGTGTTTCAAGACAGTTTTTTGTTTGAAGATTCGGTACTGGAAAACATTCGCATGGGCATGAACCGGAGCGAGGAAGAAGTGGAGCAAGCGGCCCGGGCCGCGCGTTGTCACGAATTCATTGAGCGGCTTCCGCACGGGTACCATACCCGCGTTGGCGAACATGGCGTTCACTTTAGTGGAGGAGAGCAGCAGCGCATTCAATTGGCACGAGCCATCCTCAAAGACGCTCCCCTTCTCATTCTCGACGAGGCCACGGCCTTTAGCGATGCCGAAAATGAATACCTCATTCAGGAGGCGGTAGGACAGCTCATTCAAGACAAAACCGTGATTGTAATTGCCCACCGCCTGAGCACGATTACCGATGTAGATCAGGTAGTGCTTTTCGATGCGGGTAAAATAGTGGGCAAGGGTACACACCAGGAATTGCTGGACCAAAACACCTTGTACCAAACCATGTGGGATGCCCACCAACGTGCCAAAGACTTTGAGATTGGCCCATCGGTTTCCCTTCAAAATGCACAGCCATGATCCAGAATTTACGCTACGTATTTCGCTACGACCGTAAGGGCATTCACCGGGCCTTCTTTTGGGAATGGCTGCACGGCACCCTCATCGCACTTCCAGGCGGTTTGCTGTTGATCGTACTCTGGGAGCTTTTTGAGCCAGAGCCTCAATTTGAAATCGTTTGGACGGTAGTTGGCGTGATGCTGGGCCTGTTTTTGCTTCAGTTGGTAGTGGCCAACCGGGCCATGCTTTCTTCCAACGACACCACTTTTGAGATCAGTCGGCGGTTGCGCCTAGCCTTGGGCAACAAGTTGCAGCGGCTTTCTTTGGGCTACTACAAAAAACGCGATCCAGGTGATCTGGCCGCAGTAGCGCTGCAAGATGTGGCCAATTTCGAAAACATCTTTGGCCATAGTGTGGCCAATATTGCCAATGCCATTGTGGGCACTTTTTCCTTAGCTGTGTTTTTGCTGTGGCTCGATTGGCGACTCACCCTTCTTTTGCTCTCTGCTTTGGGCATTGCCTTTCCTTTGATCTACCTGAGCCGTTGGTTGGTAGAACGCTACGGCCAAACCCACATCCAATCCCGCAACCGCACCGGAGCCCGCTTTTTAGAATACATTTTGGGCATTCAACCCATCAAAGCCTTTGGCCTTACGGGCAGCCGTTTCAAGACCTTAGACCGCGAACTTTTATTGTTGCGCAACAACAGCATCAAAGTGGAAGCGGTACCCGGCCCTTTTGTAATGTTGGCCGGTGTGGCCTTCGAGTTTGGCTTTTTGGCCATGATTTCCTGGGCGGTTTACCGTTTGAGCGGAGGATTGCTGGAGGTGAAATTGCTCATTGCCTTTCTCATTCTGGGCTATCGCTTGTATGAGCCCCTTAAAATTCTCATGGTAGAATATCCGGTACTGAGCTATATGAACATCAGCCTTAGGCGCATCATCGAAGTGTTGGAGGCCCAAGAACCGCCGGTGGGCAAAGACCTGCGTCCCGAGCATTACGACCTGGCATTTCAGCAGGTAGGTTTTGGCTACAACGACGACCGTCAAATCTTATCGGGCATCGATTTTCAGGCGAAAGCCGGCACGATGACCGCTCTCGTAGGTCCTTCCGGTTCAGGAAAGACGACCATTATTTCGCTCATTGCCCGGTTTTGGGATGTGGACGAAGGCAGTGTTTCCATTGGGGGTATCGACCTGAGGAACATGGATCCGCGAACGGTGCATGCACTGGTAAGCGAAGTGTTTCAGGACGTATACTTGTTCAACGATACGGTGTACAACAACATTCTCATGGGCCGTCCGGAGGCAACTGAAGCAGAAGTGCTCGAGGTAGCCCGTCAGGCCCAGGTATTGGCTTTCGCTGAAGATTTGCCGGAGGGTTTGCAAACCCTGGTAGGCGAGGGGGGAAACCAGCTATCGGGAGGGCAAAAGCAACGCATCAGCATTGCACGGGCGCTACTCAAAGATGCTCCCATCGTGTTGGTGGATGAAGCTACGGCCGCCCTCGACCCGGAAAATGAGGTATACATTCAAGCTGCCTTGCAGGCCCTGGTGCAGAAAAAGACCGTGATCATCATTGCGCACAAACTGGCTACGGTGCAGCAAGCGGACACCATTTTAGTACTTGACCAAGGCAAGGTTGTAGAACGGGGAAATCACGAAAACTTGTTGGTGCAACAAGGGCTTTATGCCCGGCTATGGACTGCCCAACAACGAGCAAAGGGTTGGAAATTTAAGCCTGAACCGGCAGCTTAGCTGCGGTTGCTCAAGCGGCCACCTATCCAGGCCATAGGGAAATAGGCCAGCACCAGATCGACTGCGGTAAACCAAACGGGGCCATTTAGGTACAGGTTGATGGCTACTCCCGCAAGAAAAAAACAACCACCAATAACCAATGCAATTATCATCTTGCTGTTGGCAGCAATAGCCCCTGCCACATAAGCCCCTGCCAGTGTACCTATGGCATGCGCCAAAAAAGGAAACAGGAAGTATTGTAATTCCAAATCAGGCAACACCGCCTTGAAAGCCTCAGTGTCATCAGGGTTAACCCCCTCAATAGGGAAAATAAAATGCCCAGCTCTTACCAAAAATAGGTTGATGACATTACCGCCAAACAATCCAGCGATTACGGCCAGGATGTTCCTCAAAATGGGAGACATAGCTTTCGATTGATTAAAAAAAGACCGGTAGAATTCAGGCAAACGCTGTATTCTACCGGTCTGAGAATAGTTAGATGAAATAAACGAATTACAGAAATTCTACCTCGCCAGTAGATAACTTGTAATAGGCGGGCACTACCATCAGATCGCCTTCGCTTACCGCTGGAGCGAGAATTGGTTTGGCCTCTTTGATTTCTTCGGTCACAATGTGCGCATTGTTTTGGATGGCATTGGTCAGCAGGTCGCCGTCCATTTTTTTGGCCATGTATACCGCAGGCTTAATTTTATTGATAATAGCACCAATGTGGCCACCGGGATCATCGCTGCCCAGGCTGGCACCAACGGCACCACAATTTTCGTGACCCAGTACTACGACCAGTTTCGAGCCGAGAAATTTCACGGCATATTCAATACTGCCCAACACCTTGTCTTTAGCGATGTTTCCGGCAACCCGGATCACAAACAAATCACCAAGTCCTTGGTCGAATAACAGTTCAGGTACTACGCGCGAGTCGGCACAACTCAGAATCACCGCAAAGGGAGTTTGTCCATCTTGCAGGGTATCGCGGTATTTGGGATCGGTGTGAGGGTGCCTCAGTTTGCCATTCACGTATCTCTCATTGCCTTCTTTTAAGGCCTGTAATGCATCTTTCGCTTCCATGTGTAGATTATTATCGCAAGTGTAAGTACTTCAATGTCGTTCCCGTGCAAGGGCACAGGAAGTGGAAAGATAAAAAGCGGAATTAAAAAGCGCAAACCGAATAGTGATGCATGCACCGAACCCAGCAAAAGATTCATAAGGGTTCTAACTGATTCGAAAATCGAATAGGCGGAGAAAACTAACCTCCATTGCCCGTGAGCCCTTGCCAATTGTCGGTGTTGCCGCCACTCCTTTTTTTGCGGTCGCTTTTGGTCATAATTTCCAATTTACCGCTGGTCGGGGTTTTCCAAAAACGGCGGATGAGGAGCGGTCCCAAAAAGGGAAGCAACCAAATAAAAATGCGGTGGGTTTTTCGGCGGTCTTCTTCGAGGTAGCGCGCCTTGTTGATTTTACGCGTCACCCAAAGGTTGAGCCCCACATACGCCAAAGCAACGCACCACAGCAGGTAACTCATACTTCTGAGTTTAACAAGGAGTCAAAAAAGGTGGACATTAAGCAACGGTAAATTTAATTGTTGAGCGTTTGAAGTTATTGAAAAACCACCCGAAAGTTTAAGGTGCAGTTGATCCTTCTTTTCCCCCTAAACCGCAGATTGGACGGCTGCCTTGGGAATCCCCACCGAATCATATTCCAGTTCGCGCACTTCGAAACAATTGGTTTTGGGGTTGAACACCATGCACCGCTCAATGGGTGAGGCATAAATGTGCAAAGTCATGGCACGGCTGGTAGAGGTGTTTTGAATGGCGTGATAGCCCATTTGGTCGTTCATGTAGGAAAGCCTCCCAGCCCTCAACACCATTTTTGCAGTGGAAATAAAGGCATTGTCTTCCCGATCAAAACGTTCCTCTTGTACTTCACCATCTACCTGATAGACCCAACAGTCTTGACCACCGTGTCCATGAATGGCCGTGATGGCGCCCGGTTGCCAACAAAGTAAAATAAACTCGAAATCAGCGTTTCGAAAGATGCAATTGCGCGTATACCCCTCCTCACTCCAAGTAGCATATTGCTCAAACTCAGTCACGGAAATGGCATTGTGCTTTAAAATACCCGCTTGCTCATTAGCGGTAGCAGCAGCAAATTTTTCGATCAGCTGAGGGATCGTGGAAGCAACATGATTCATAGGAGATAGCGAAATTTACAACTTGCCGGGGAGGTTTGCAAGTTGCAGCGGCCCCTTCGAAAGGGGAAGGCTACGAAAGGCTCAATTTTGAAAACGATTCGACCACGCCGTAAAAGCCGGCCTTTCCGTTCCATTTTCATCCAAAAGGCCAGTATCGCGCCAAATTTGCCCCAGGTCTTTCACCGCATCGGGAAAAGTAGCCCAGAGTGCATCAAAGTCGCGATGAGCCCACCAAATGATAAAGGCGTAGTCTTGAGTCTCCGCATTTTCCAGCAAGGTTTCGAGGTAAAGTTGTTGTTCCGCAGCATTGCCGGCAATGGACACATTCAGGTTGGGAATTTCCAGGTTTTCGGCAATTTGACTGGTCTCCACAAAAGCAATGGGGCGGTTCACCCGGCTGTGTAAAAAGTCGAGGGCCGCCTGAAACTCCGCCTTCGTGCTAAGGTTTTTCAAGAAGGGATAAAAGCTGATCGCCACAAAATCATTTTGGCTGATGCGGTCGAAAATAGCATTGATGAATGCGCTGGGATCGGTTACATCTGGCTCGTACAAATTGTGCAGTGACACCGATTCGGCAATTTGTAAATTGGGATAGGCCTGACGGGTACGCGAAGTCACCTCTACGATCAAATTTTTATAACCCTCCCATTTGTCGGGCGAACGCAGTAAAAGCTCGTTGACCTCAATGGCAATCACCAGATAGTCGGGATTAAAGGCATCCACAAGGTAATCGATGTGTTTGAAATAGGCGTTTTTGAGATCGGTATCGTCCAAATTGGTATAAGAAGGCACCGTGCCATCCATATCGGTAGCCAGTTCATCCCGGTTGGAATTCAAAAGGCTCACCGAGAGCAACAGCTGTTTCCCGGCAATTTTACGGTTCACCTTGCCAGTGATCTCGTTGGTAAAATTCGTGGGGAGCGGCAGGTCATTGATCCAGGCATTCCATGGAATTTGATTGTCGATGTGTTCCGCGTAGATATCGCCATTGGCGGCAAGAAAAGCATAGGTGTCGTCCACATCCTGCAGGTTGGGACCAAAAGGCCAGGAAGTGAAGCCCATTTTAAAATTACGCTCAGAGATGGGAACCAGGCAAGGCGCTTCATCTCCATCATCGTCTGTTGCGCAGCCACCCAAAAGTAGCAGTAGCAAGAAACAAAGCGTAGAGATGACTTTCATCGGAAAGTAGTGGTAGAACGGGATCATCTTCTAAGATAGCCAAATTTTGATCGGAGCTACCAGCGGGGAAGGGTTGGCGTGGTTCTATTCAAAATTCTAAAAAACACTTTACCTTCTGTTTGCCCTTTCGTTTAAACAAAATCAAGAAGAAATCTATGGCTACTGTTGAGCCATTTAAAAAACTGCCAGTGTACAACCCATTTTCTGCATAACTCACAGGGCAACCCTTTATTTATGCCCTTTTGAGATTTTCTGTCACCAACATCACCTTCCCGAACCTCAGGGTTGAAGCAGCCTTTTATGGAGAATTAAGCCGTGCATCGCAGTGGTTTAGTGGCTATAACTGTATTACCTTGAAGCAGACAAACCATTCAACACCAACACATTCCGATACTACCATGGCCTTTACACCCGAACAAAATACAGTAATCGAAGCCACCATGGCCGCCTTCCTTGAAGTCAAGCGTCCTGCCCCCGACATTCGTCTCCAAGTTGACCTTGCGTGGCGCATCGAAAAGCAAAGCATCATCATCTACGAAGACCGCCTCCACTGGAAAGACCCATCACAAAGAATCCATAACGATATGGCCAAGGCCACCTACGTCAAATCCGCCAACAAATGGAAAGTCTACTGGCTGCGCAGTGACGGAAAGTGGTACAGCTACACGCCCGCACCGGAGGTAGAAAACCTTCGCAATTTCACCCAACTGGTGATCGAAGATGAGGCTGGGGCTTTTTTTGGGTGATGACTGGACACAGGAACATGTATTCATACTAATTGGACAAATGCAGTTTCTAAACCGATTTTAAGGTTTTAGACCTCTTTCCCTTTTAATCCTTTGGTTATTCGCGCCCTCAAAAGGTTGGCTTATTAAATGTCCGAATGGTTACCGTTGCCTTTTTCAACTAAAGTTAAAGGCCGATAACGTAGCTTTAAGTTGATGGGAGATTACTGTCTTAAGGCTGTAAAACATCAATTGATGTAAACTCGAATAGCACCTTCATTTCTTAGGATGAGTGCTACAGTTTAGGTTTTCGACTCAGCAGCATTTGTAGCGTATAAACCGAAAATTATACAAGTACTTACCCGTGGGTACCTCTAAGGGTATTGCCGTGAATTTGGGTTCAGGCTTTGGGGTTTGGTTGGGGGTGGTTAGATTGAGTCTCATTCAATTTATCTGTAATAGATAACTAAAGATTAT
>CALCCE010000019.1 GCA_937899835.1 uncultured Flavobacteriales bacterium
GCTTGGTGCGTTTTTGCTTGTAATTGCTGTGCCGTATCCAGTTGATTTTGAAGGGCCAATACCTGTTGTTGCACGGCTGCATTTTCAGTTTGTGATTGCTGCCATTGGATGTTAAAACTGGCCAGCTTGCCTTCTAACTCACCGATGTGTTGCCGGTGATTGGCCTCTTGCTCCTGCAATGTGGCCACCTGTTGTCGTTCAGCTTGCAACGCCTCTCTTTGTTGCTGTTCTTTTGCTTTGGAAGTTTCCAGGCTGGCCAATAAAAGTTGTTGCTGGGTTTGGTGCAATTGCTCGGCCGCCAAAAGTGTGTTTACCCGATTTTCCAGCTCCTTTTGCGCTTGCTGTTGCGATTGTTGCAATGCCTGTAGTGCTAGCAGTGAGTCAGTAAGCAAGGCTTGTTCTTGTTGTAACGCTTTCACCGAGGAGTTACCTGCTACCACCTCGTGCTTAAGCGCATCCAACTCACGCTCAGCGTCCAAGGCTGCTTGTTGATACACTCCAATTTTTTGTTCTGCCTTCTCACGATTTTCGTGTTCTAAGGCAAAGTTTTGGCGCAAGTCGTTCAGTTGTTGGTCACTGTTGGCTTGTTGCTGCTGCAGTCCGGTTACCTGTTGTTGGAGGTCCTGCACCAACAGTTGTCGCTCGCGTACCTCGGTTTCTTTTGCTCTCACGAGGTCTTGCAATTCCTTCATTTGTGCATCCAGTTCCACATTTCCGGCATTGGAAGATTGCAGCGACTCGTGAAGTTGGGCAATGCGTTCTTGGTAGGCGACTGCAGTTCGGGCATTCACTTGCAATTCGGCGGCCAGATCATTGCGCTCCCTTTCGGTAGTTTGTAGTTGGTTTTGCAGCAATTGAATGCGTTGGTCCGCACGAATGATTTGCTGTGCCAAATCATTGTTTTTTGCCTCAACCTTGCCAACGCGTTCCTCCAACAACGCCTTGCGGTCGATTTGTTCTTCCAGTTGATGTTGGGTGGCGGCCAGGCTATTTTGCAACTGCATTTTTTCGCGGTCGAGTGCAGCGGCTTGTTTCTGGCTTTCTGCTAAAGATCTTTGAGTATTGAGGTGCTGTGCTTCCAGCGCCTCGTGCTCCCGTTTCCAAGATTGAACCGCAAGCCTTAATTGTCCGGCATCCTGCTCCGCAGCATCCAGCGCAAGCGCCAGTTTTGCCTCGCTTTGCTGCAATTGTTGCCGCTCTTGTTGCACGCCTTTCAAATCCAGTTGCGTGCTCAGCAGTTGGCTTTCTGTCGCTTGAAGTTGATCTTGCAATCGACTCCCCGCATCCTCGGCCGCCATCATGCGCACTTTGGTTTGCTTCAAATTACTGTCCAGCAACAAGGTTTTTTCTCGGTAATGCTCCAAGTCTGCCTGTATGCGCGCCAGTTGCTGTGCCGTTTTTTGTGCCCCATCTATGGCCACTTTCCGTTCAGATTGGAGGCCTTGCAAGGCCGATTGGACCTGGGCCAATTGTTGGTTCAACTGTTCTTCCTGGGTCCGTATGGTGTTGTATTCCGCTTTCAGTGACCACAATTGGTCTTGAGTTTTGCGAAGCTGGATTTCCAAGTCACTTTCCCGTTGGCGGGCATGGGCCAATTGGTCTTGTGCATTGACCTGATCCACTTGTTGGGAACGCAGGTGCTGCTTCGACTGGGCCAGTTCTTGTGAAAGGCGGTTTTTTTCCCGGTACCAGTGCAGCAAACTGTCTCGGCTGGTTTGCAATTGCTGCTCCAGCTTTTCCACCTGTAGTGCTTGCTGCGCGAGGTCTTTACGGTATTGCTCAGCCTGCGGTTGAAGGGATTGAAGTTTTTCGGAAAGCCCACGTTGTTGCGATTTCCATTCGGTCTCTTGGGTCTGCCAGGAAAGCAAAAGCGAATCCATTTGGCCTTTTCGGGAAACGGCTTCTTGCTGCGCAATATTCCTTTCAGCTTCCAGCGAGTTTACTTTTGCTTGCGCTAAAATGCGCTGCGCTTGCAGGTCGGACACTGAATCCTGAAGGGTCCATACCTGTGCATCCGACTTTTCAAGTGCTGCACTGGCAATGGACATTAGATTTCGCAGCAACACCACACTGTCTTGCAAATGGATGGCCTGGGTGTGCGCTTTTTCAATTTGCTGCGCCAAACGTTGTTGAAGCTGGGCTGCTTCTGCTTGTAAGCCAAACTGTTCCTCCAATTGCTCCGCCAGGGTTTGGGTAGAATCGCGCAGACTTTGCTTCTCCGATTCAAGCTGTGCGAGACGTGCTGCTAAACCTTCTTCGCGTTGGGTTTGTCGCTCAAGTTGGGCTTTCAAAGCCACGAGTTTTCGGACTTCCAATTCCCGCTCGGCTATCAAAACCTTGTGTTTCAATTGCAAAGCCTCGTGTTGTTTCAACCAGCTACTGTCGGGGTCGGCGGATTTCAATTGCGCTTGCAAGGCATTGATCTGTTCCGATTGGCGGTAGACCTGTTGGTCGAGGGTTTGTATGGCTTGACGATGATTTTCCAATAAAGCCAACAATCCCGGGTCAGGAGAAGCCTCCTTTTGCGTGTATGCCAACGCTTGAACATCACTCAGCCGGTCTACGTCCTTAGGTTCCACTTGAACTGTGGTCGAAATGTCCGAATCCACAAACATGGGATTCAATTCAGGGGCGGTTTGTGTGCTGTCGAAATAGGCACGGAGGTTCAAAGCCGTTTCCCATTGGCGGTCGGGACCAGAAAATTGCACGACGACCCAAGTAGAAAAAGCACCATGAGGTGCTTGGGGTGGAAGCAAAACCTTAACGAAACCAAATTCACCGGGTGCGATGTTGGAGCGGGTGTGTACCCATTCCAGTTGTTGCGCTCCACTTTGAACCTGAGTCACCTGAATGTTGGTTTGCCCGGTGTTCTTGAAGAGAAAATCGTATTGAGCTATGGAGGAGCCTTGGCGCAGGGTGTCGAAATCGTGCTGAAGCCAGGCAAAATGCACGTCGGAAACCTGCCCGAAAAGGGGACTTATCAACAAACACCAGCCCAATAGTACGAGCCACAGGGCTCGAAAGCTACTTTGAGGAAGAATGGATGCAAATCCGATCATGTCGCTATAGGCCAGCGAATACAGCAATACATCCCTTTCAAGGGCCTTGAAGGTGGATTTGTACTACAGAAGCGCTAAACTCAAAATAGCGAGAAGGACCACGGAAACACAAGCCTGTACCAGTGGTGAAAGAGAGGGTTATCAACAACCCGGAAATTGTTTTGAACAGGCCGAGTTAGCAAGCTTTTTAGGGGTGCATCAGGGGCTAACGTTGCGCATCATTTCGGCACAAACGATGGCGCCATAGGTACCCAGTGCATAGCCCAATACTGCCAGCAATACGCCCACCGGAGCCAATACCGGGCTAAAGGCAGAAGCCACCACCGGAGCCGATGCTGCGCCACCTACGTTGGCTTGGCTACCTACCGCAACGAAGAAGAAAGGAGCTCGAATGAGGAAAGCCACTAAAATCAGCAAGGTCACGTGCACGGCCATCCAAATCAATCCAATGAGCAACAACCACTTGATGGTTTCCCAATTTTCAATGAGGGCGGCAAGGTCCATTTTCATCCCAATGGTAGCCACCAGAATGTAGATAAAAACACTGCCAATTTTGCTTGCTCCGGAGCCTTCGAGGTTTCTTGCGGAGGTAAAAGAAAGCAATACACCTACGGTAGTGGCAATCACAATCAGCCAGAAAAAACCGCTTTGCAGCGAAGCAAAGTTGCCATTAGGATCGATGTTGCTCTCCATAATAGGAGTGATGAGGTCGCTGCCAAAATGCGCCAGACCAGTGGCACCAAAACCTACCGCCAGGATTAAAAACAGGCTGGTAGTAGTGGGAATTCGGGCCGAAGACAAACTGAAGTTTTCCATTTTCGTCCGCAGAGAGTCGATGGCCGAAGTATTGGATTTGAGCAATTTATCGAGTTTTCCGGTTGCTCCTGCACCAATGAGCAGGAACATCATCCAGAAGTTGGCCACAAAAATATCAACCAACAACATTGCCGAGAAAAGGTCATCATCTACCGAATACACCTCTTTCATCGCAGCCTGATTGGCTCCACCACCGATCCAACTACCGGCCACAGTGGCTAAACCGCGCCACAATTCCATCCCTTCTCCCGAGGCCTGAAAAACTTCGGGCGCGATGCCGGATACAATCCAAATGGCAGCCGGACCGCCGACTACAATCCCAATGGTGGCCGTCAAAAACATCACCAAGGCTCTGGGTCCCAAATTGATTACTCCTTTGAGGTCGATGCTCACGCAGAGCAACACCAAACTGGCGGGCAACAAATAGCGCGAAGCCACAAAATAGAGTTTCGATCCTTCGGAAGGAATGATGCCCAGCGAACTCAACAGTGCAGGCAAAAAGTAGCACAACAGCAGCGAGGGGACGAATTTGTAAAACTTTTGAAAGAAAGGCGCCTTGGAGCTGGAAGTGGCAAATACCAGGGCCAAAACGAGTATCAGTACCCCCAATACGGAGGCATCATTGGTCAATAAAGGGGCGGCAACTTGTTCAGCTTCTTCCATGTTCGTCGATTTCGGGCCAAAATAGGAAAAAAATCCTCCTGGTGAGTTGCAACAAAGCCCAGCCGCTGAGGAGCGGTTGGGCTTTGGAAAGGTTGGGGTTAAGGGAGTGTAGGCGGGTGTGCGGGCAGGTATTTAGAGCAGGTAGCCGAGCGGAAAAATGGTATCTCCGTCAAAAACTTCCACGAGTGCTAAAAGAGGAAAGTCGGCCACGATGGTGAAGAAGAGCGAACAGCCAATCATGAAAAAAACGGCTCCTGCGTAGACCATGGGTTGCGAAAAGACGGGTGTTTTGCGCAATTCAATCACCGCCCATCCGGGCAAACGAGCCGTGGAAGCCTCCGGGTTCATGTAAGCGTTGCGTTGGTGCTGCTTGAGCTGTCGGATGGCATGCGTTTGAAAAATCAGGAAGATACCCGGTGCCAAAAGTGGAAAACCGAATTGAGGCAACAGGCCAATGCCAAGCAAGGAAATGGGCGAAAAAAATTGAATAACCAGCACCAAATTGATGAACAGGCCCACCACAGTACCGATACTGACTAACCAGATTACTTCTGGTGCCAACTGTTGGAGGTACAAGCGAACCGCCCAGTAACAGCTGATGTAGAAGATGAATAAGACCATCAAAAGTGCAAACAACCGAACATCGAAGGGTTTGAAATCTGATTTGAAAATGAAGACATAAATGCAACCCACTACGGGTGTTATACCGCACCAGAAAACCTCTGTCCAATTGACATCGGGTGTCTTCCCAGCTCTGAGGGTGGCACCACTATTGGATAAGTGAACGGCAGTAAACCAAGCGATGAAACTGAGGACTAGCCAACAGAAAATGCTAAATGCGACCATGGTTGGTAGATTGAAGTTGGGTTAAGAAAGTTTCGCTCCAGTCGTAGTGTCCAATCACACCAAGGTGGTCTGATCCGGTTCCTGAGATGGTGTTGAAGGCGCGGCAACGCAACTCCTCGGAGTGGAAAATGTAATCGAGCGGAATAGCCAGGGGAGCACACCAGGAAGGGTAGGTAGAGGCCAGGTTTTTTCGGCTGTCCATCAATTCAGTTTGTTGACCGTAATCCAGAATGGCCGGGTCCCAGGGCACAATATTGTAATCGCCAAAGGTGATGGTGGGCCCAGAAAGTAGTCGTACCCGCTGGGCCAGCAGTTGCAAATGGTCGTTGCGCAGTCGGAAATTGGAAGGTGAAGTAGGCGCTTTGGTATGGGAAGCAATGAATGCAATCGATCGATCGGGAAGCTGAATGCTGCCCTGTAAATTCACCATTTCTTTCCAGTAAAACTCCTCCACCTGCTTCAAGGGATACTTAGAAAAAACGGCCAATCCATAGCAATTTTGGTCGCGGGCCACCGAAACGTAATAAGGAAACTGGTCTTTTAACCCTTTCACCAGCGCACGTTCCCAATCGGAATCAATTTCCTGGAAAGACAACACGTCGGCGTTGGTGTCTCTTGCCGCAGCTACGGTAAGTTCTCTTTTGAGGTTGTATTTCAAAACGTTGAAATGCGCCACACTCAAGGCTTCGGTGCCTTCGGTAGGAGGAGATGAAAAATGAAGCAATGGCGGGAGGCTTGCTTGCAGCAATACAATACAAACCAGCGCAACCAAGACCAATGACAGTTGTTGGCGCCAAAGCCAATAGGCAGCCAAACCCGCAATTACAAAGAGGAATTGAACTGCAAAGGAGCGGAAAAGCATGGTGAGAAACCCACCGGGAAAAGCCATGAGGTAGAGGGTGATTCCCAAAAGTAAGAGGGCAGAAAGCCAGGGGAGGAGGGAGCGAAGGTTTTTCATAGTTAGGAGTTATGGTCGGGCAGAAATGGCAGGTTGAACACCAGTTGGATAAGCATCCTCCAGTATTTCCTCAGCGATTGTCCGGTTACTATGAGCATTGACCGACCAAGAGGGCCATCCGGTTAAAAACAAATCGTTGTCAAGGGTATGGGCAAGGTTGGTGACATAAGTAGAAGAAACATACAAGGGATCATGGATAGCGTTGTGGCGTTGGGCATGGGCTGCGATTTGCGCCAAATTTCCCGGGCCAATTTGGCGCAGATACCGCCAGTCGGGCATTTCTTGTTTCACTTCAGCAGCATGCAGGTTGTAGCGCGTCACAAGGTTGGTCCAGTCCACTACCGAGGCCAACAGCAGACACACCAGTGCGGCTTCGCTAAACCGACGAATCAAAAACCAGGTAGACTTGCGCTCCACCACTTTCCAAAACATCAAAGCGAATCCAATGATGGCTAGCAATAGCCACACCATCACACCGATGCGCTTGTAGGTAAGTCCCAAAGCTTCGATGTATTGGAAATTGCGGGCCATGGTAAATCCAATCAACAATAGGTTTTGAAACATCCACACGTAGGCCAGGCCCTTAAGCCACAGGTTTTGCCGAAAGAAATTGAGCTCGCCTTTGAAGAAAAAGAGTAGGATGAGAATGACCAGAACAATGCTCATCATGAGGGTGCCTACCCCTTCGTGCACCAACTCCATGTAAGAAACACCTCCCGGCAAGGCGCGGTCGCCCAGCCAAAAAATGGCATCGGTGAGGTTGACCAGTAACAACAAAAAGTTGAGCAGCACCAGCAAAAACACCCCGAACCACATTTCCTGGTGCAGTTGGAAAAATGAAAAAGAAGCTTTCCCAGAAAACAAGCGAGGGTTGAGGCGGTTGTTGGCCAGACGGTCGATGCGCACCAAGCGGCCCTTGAGACGAGGAAACCAAAGCCCCGAAATCAAAGTGAAAATCAGCAAGGTGAAAAAGGTGTGTCCCCAAGACCAGAAATTGAACTCGAAATGCTCAATAAGGGTAGCGAAAGCAGGGTTGGAAGAACGATAGAGTGCTAAGAAAAGCAACCCGATGACGGTGGGAGCCAGTAGAAAGACCAGAATACCGGTGGTGCTCAACCCAATTTTGGCAGCAGGTGAAGCCAGCTGTTTTTTCTGGAGTGCATTGAATTGGGCAAATAGCGTGAAAGGCGCTAATACTGCCGAAACAAGTCCAGTTAAAAAACTCCACAATACCGATAGCCGGGGAGCGATGGTAAGGGTACCCAGCAAAAGAAGCCCCACCAGCAGTCCGATGAAAGCCAGGTTAGAACCGTGCCATACACCACCAATACCCGATGCGATCACCAAGCCAATGGAAAGCCACCAGCGCACCCGATGGCCGGTTTCCTGGTTTTTCCAAGCCATGAGCATTGCGAACAATACGCCAGATACCAAGAGGTTGATGCCAAAAACTTCTCCATAAAACAAAGTGGTGCCTAAAAAAGATAGACCTAAGAGGAGCAGAAGTTGATTTTTCATTGAAAGTATATGTTTAATCAGAGTACTTTGTAATTCAAAGTTAACAACAAATCAAAAAACGCCAAGCTTTAAAGCCTATTGTGTGCACCGAAAAAAATGTGAAATAACCGGAGAAGTCGCCTCAAAAGTGTCCCTAAGGGTGCAGGAACAGTGAAATGGGAGAGATAAAAAAATTACGGAGTAGGCGCTTCTTCTCCCTGGTAATGCTCGTAGAGCTCTTTGGCCAGGTTGCTCATAATCTCAACCAGGGAATCGGGCGCCAAAACCCGCACTTTATTGCCGTATTGAATCAACCAGCGGCCCAACGTTTCCAGGTAGGGATGCGAAAAGCGCAGTTCAGCTTCGTCCCCCAAATTTTTTTCCGACACAAACCCCATGTAGTATTTCGCCTCCTGGTAAAAGGGGCGTATCGAATGGTGAAACCGCACCACAGCCGTTTCCAAATCCACTTCATAGGATTCGCGTTGCAGGTATTCTTCCAAGGTAATACGTGCTTTTGGATCGTAAGCCTCAGCAAGCAAGTCCAAATGTTCAATCCTACTCACCCGAAAATCGCGGTAATCGTCACGCAATTGGCAATAGCCGATCAGGTGCCAGTGGCCGATGTAGTGCAGCAACCCCAGCGGCTCGATGTTCCGGTCGGTCGCTACGCCACGCCGGTTGCCGTTGTAGCGCAGTTGCAAACACCGTTTTTCAGCCAAGGCTCGTTGAATTTCAGGCAAGAACCGTCCCGTCATGTTGCTCTGGTTGGGGCTTTGCTTCACCTGAATGGCAGGAATAAGGCTTTCCAAATGATCCCGATCCGGCTCAGGCAGCACCGAGCGAATTTTGTGCAAAGCCGATTCGCTGTGTTCTTGCACGCCAGCATCGGTATAGCGTTGCGCCAACACATGGCTCATCATCAGGGCGCTGGCCTCCTCACGCGTGAGGTGTACCGGTGGCAATTGATACCCTTCAACAAGGTAGTAACCCAAACCCACCTCCGCTCCAATGGGCACCCCAGCCTCTTCCAAGGAACGAATGTCGCGGTAAACCGTTCGAATGCTCACCTCAAACCGTTCGGCCAAGGCTTGCGCAGTCACTACTTTCTGGCTTTGCAGTCGGATTAGAATTGCTTGAAGACGGTCGAGACGGTTCAATATTCAAAGAATTTGAATCCCTAAAAATAAAGGGAATCCAAGAATTTAGTGCGCCTTAAGTGAAAGAAGATAGGCTGGTGGGAAATTATTTAGACCAGTGCGCCCGACAACTTACCCGTGTTTCGATTTACCGCAAGCGACCACCGTTGGCAAAATACTTTTTATAGTAAGGGTTGTTCAGGTCACTGATCACCACCCCGCGGCTGGAACTGGCGTGTACAAATTTGCCGTTTTGGAGGTAGACCCCCATGTGGGAATTCTTTTTGCCAGAGATGTGAAAGAAAACCAAATCCCCTTCCCGCAAGTTCGATTTGCCCACCGATTTGCAGGTAGAAGCAATGTCGCGGGTGGTACGCTTCAATTGTTTGTGATACACCTCTTTGTACAACAAATTGGAAAAACCGGAGCAATCTACCCCTGAGCGCGACATGCCGCCATATCTGTATTTCACGCCCATCCATTGGTCTACAAAGGTGTAAAGCTTCACATTGCTGATGGCATTTGTCGTCACACCAAGCTGTCCGGCATACTTTTTCTTCAGCGCTGTGGAAGCACTTCCGGTACTTTTTTTCGAGGCAGGAGCCTTTCGGGCTGGTTTTCGGTGTGCCGTTTGGGTTTTAGATGCCGGACGCTTAGAAGCCGTTTTTTTGGAAGGACCACAAGCAGCTACACCCAGTAAAAAGATGAGGACAAGCGCCTTGGCCAGAGATGAAAACCAATGGCTTCGTTTGGTTGAAAAAGTGTTCATAACAAGGTAAATCTCTCCTAACCTGCAAATTAACTGCTGGATAAGCCAGGATTTGCCGAGCGAGAATGGAGTTTTTAAAAGAAGAATGTTGAAAACGTTGACGCCTTTTCAGGCTTTCGTGGATAATTTTCTGCCTGAAAAGCCGAATACGGGATGGATTGCTATTTTTGGCAATTCCGAAAGGTGACCTTTGTGCCCCATCGGGAATTCTACTATGACCACTGCCCCCAATACCGATGAAGCCTGGCTGGCCGAGTTGCGTGAAGGTTCAGATGAAGCCTTTGCTCAGTTGTATCGTGCTTATTTTGGGATGATTCACCATTTGGTGATCAACAACAGTGGGAGTGAGGCAGATGCACAAGATATTTTTCAGGATGCGGTGGTCGTACTCTACGAGAAAGCCCGTGATCCGGAATTTGTACTCAGTGCAGCGCTCAAAACGTATTTGTATTCTATCTGTCGGAACTTGTGGTTGAAACGCTTGCGCAACCGGCAGAAAAAAGAGAAAGTGAAATGGATCGATTATGAACCCCGGATGGAGGTGGACGTAGAACCCGAACCGGACATGACCGAACGGCAGCAATCCATTTTGAACACCTGTCTTGAAAAGTTGGGAGACCCTTGTAAAACACTCCTGGTGGAATTTTATTACCACAAAACCCGGATGGAAGAAATCGCCCGGAAACTGAATTATGCCAACGCAGCAACTGCTAAGAATCAAAAATACAAGTGCCTTCAACGCCTCCGTAAAATGGCTTTGATTGCCTAAGACCAACATGGAACTCAACGAACAAGAACTCGATCTGATTGAACGCTACCTCGACGGCCAGCTGGCTGCCGCGGAGCTGCAGCAAATGCAGCAGCGTTTAGAGAGCGATGTCGCTTTTGCGGAAGCCGTTGAGGTACAGAAAGACCTTCGCGTTGCCCTTCATCAGGCAGGACGCAACGCCATGAAAGCCCACATTGGAGCCATCGGTGCTACCGTGATTGCCGAAGGAGCAGCGGGCGTCAATCAATACAAACCTTCAGGAAGAGACTCCGGAGCGCCCGGAACCAGCACCTTCCTCACCATTGGTGTAGTAGTGGTGGCCCTTGCAGGAGCCCTGGTGTGGCAAACCCTTAACCAACCCGAAGCAGCGATACCAGCACCACCTCCGCTAATAGAAGACACCCTGCCGAAAACAGAAACGCCTCCCGTTCCCGAACCGAAAAAAATAACGGTACCCAAAGAACCCAAGGTGCAACATACCGTCACCCGCAAAGAAACCATCCTAACCCGTTTTCAGGTCATTAAAGGTGAAACCATCAAAGTTGACGAAGGACGTTCCTACTTAGATACACTTCCCACCGAAACCAAAGTGATCCGAAGAGATACGGTGATAAAAGTAGAACCCGAAGACGCACAGCTGGACCAGCAAGAAAAAGAGCAAGGCTCAAATACGAAAGCGGCTGTAAATCAGTTCAAAGACGGCGGGCAAAAGCGGATAGAATAGCGCGAGAGCGGCTTTAAATCAGTGCGAATGCGGAGCACGAAAGGAGTGCGAATGCGGAGTGCGAGAGCGAAGGGCTGCTAAAATCAGCGCGAGTACGGAGTGCGAGACCGGAGAGCTGCTTAAATCAGCGCGAGTACGGAGTGCGAGACTGGAGGGCTGCGCTGCTAAAAGTTATTATGCAAAACCTCGTCTCTCGTTCTTGCTCTGTCCCTTTCCTCGTTCTCGTCTCTCGTTCTCCGTTCTGTCATTTCTCGCCTCTCGTCCTCGCTCTGTCACTCTCGCCTCTCCGTTCTCGTCTCTCTATTCTTCTCCTAACCACGCCTCATACAAAGCCTGTTGCTGTTTGGTCGGTTTTTCCACTTTTCCGATAGAGTAGGTCATGCGGTTGTTGGGAATCAGGTTCATTTCCAGAGTCGTCAACATGCCATCACGCGAAACCAACAAGGAAATTTGATCTCCTGCTTTCATGTCCGAAAGAATCTTCTTCAACTGCCGGGTAGAATTGATCCGAAAGCCATTGACTGCCAGCAGCTCATCCTCCACATTGAGTCCCCCGGAATAGGCGGCAGAGCCACGGTTCACCCGCGTCACCTCCATGTTGTCGTTAAAAGAGGCGCCCAAAGAAGGTCCTTCGTCGGGATAGGTTTGTGTTTCCAGTTTCAAGCCCACATAGCGCAGGTAGCGGTCGTAGTTAGGCGTTTGCGTACCGTTCACATAATCGTTGAAAAATGCATCCATCTCCATACCGGCCACTTCTTCTACTACATCTTGAAATTCCTGGTCGGTAAAGCCCCGTCCTTGTTGCTTGTAGAACCGGTTGTAGAGAATTTGCATCACATTGTCGAGGTCCTTTTTACCCTCGGTAGCGTTCAAAATTTCGAGGTTGAGTAGTGCCGCTAACACCGCCCCTTTAGAATAGTAAGAAACCGTCGTATTGAAACTATTTTCATTGGGCCGGTAGAATTTGATCCATGCATCGAAGCTGGCATCAGCCACCGGCTGCACAGCGTTGCCCGGACGGTTTTCTACCACATTGATACTGCCACCCAAACGCTTCAGGTAAGCCTCTTGGGTGAGAAAACCCATGTCCACCAACAAGTATTCGTCGTAATAGCTGGTGAACCCTTCCATGACCCAAAGCAGGCGGGTATAGTTCTCCTCGTCGTAGTTGAAAGGACCGAGTGCCGCCGGACGAATCCGCTTCACATTCCACAGGTGAAAATATTCGTGGGCCGCCAGGCTGAGAAAGTTGACATAAGAATTGCGCGGCTGGTAAGTCCAGCGATTCACCAACAACGTGGTACTGTTGAGGTGCTCCAAACCTCCCCCACGGGTGGCGGTATTGTGGATGATGAACAGGTAGCTTTGGTTCGGGTTTTCGCCAAACACATCGGTACAGGATTCCACCACGGTTGCCAGGTCTTTCTTAAGCGCTTCCTCGTCGTGGTTTCCCGGACCATAAATAGCCACCCGGTGTTCTACCCCTGCCGCTTGAAAGCTGATCACATCGTGGTTACCCATCTCGATGGGCGCATCGGCAAACACATCGTAGTTGGGAGCTGTATAAATCCATCGACCGTTGGAAGAAGACTTTAAAGTAAGTCCGGTGCTCACCCGGCTCCACTGCTTGTAAGGAATAACGGTGAGTTCAACCGGTTCATTTACCGCCCCATCCAAATAGAAAAAGACGCTTGTGCCATTGATGTAACCGTGCGTGGCATCCAGGTAACTGGTGCGGACCGAAAGTTCGTAGGCGTACACCATGTAATTGACAATCACCCGGTCTGCCCCTTCAGATTGCACTTTCCAGGTGTTTTTGTTGGTCTTGTTCACCTCCAAAAGATCGCCGTTGCTATTGATGGCCCGAACACCTTCTACGTGGCGGGCAAATTCGCGCACCAGGTAAGAACCGGGTGTCCAAACGGGCATTTTGAGGTCCATCTCGGCCGCGTTGCTGCCCGAAATTTCCATCCGCACTTCGAAATAGTGGGTGTGTGGTTCCGACATTTTCAATTCGTAAGAAATGTCAACAGCAAATATTGAAATGGAAAACAGCAGGGACAGCCCGGCAAGAATCAAGCGCTTCATGGTCGAGAAATTTTGAGCGATTATACGAAAAAATGAATCGAATCCAGCAGTACAAAAAGGATACCGGAGTGGAGGGCTGACAAAAGAAACCGTACGCTACGGCCGGTAAGCATTAGCCCATTTCCTGGTTGAAATACACCTTGTAGTAATACATGTTTTTCTCCTGGTCGTAGCCCTTTTCCAAAAACTGTCGGGCCGATTCGGCCTGGTCGAAGTCCAGTTTGATCTGGATGTTGGTATCCAGGTTGATGGAGCTTTTCACCTGTTTCTTCAGGGTTTTTACTGCCGGTTGGGCAATCTCGAAATCGTCCCGCAACTCCACCTCGTGGTTGGCTTCGTACGACTTTTTGAAGTGCAACAGTTCCTCAGCAGCTTCGGGTTGTGGCAACACCTCCTTGGCAAACTCCTCCATCTCAAAGTTGTCGTGGTTTTTCAGGTAATCAACCGACTTGCTGAGAAACACCATTTGTTCCGCTTTGTCTTCCTGCAATTCGGGCGACTCCTTCACAAAATCTTGACAAAGGTCCATTACCGCCTTGGTTTGAAAACTCTCGTTTTGATCGATGCGCAGGGTTAGGAAATCGTCGTTCCAGTAATGCGTGTCGTAATTGTTGGCATCCACCACCGCTACCCGGTAGCCATTTTGCGCCTCAGTGTTAAAGATCAATACCCCTTTGTCCAGTTTGCCCACGTTGATGCCCTCCAGCAACGACAGCTGGGTAGGCTGAGCTCCAAACCGCAAAAACGACTCTTTGCGCTCTGCCTTGAAAATGCCCACAGCGTCTACCAACTCTCCTTCCAACACCGCATCGCTCAGTTTGGCGATAAAAAATTCACCCGGTTTGATGTGGGGGTGTTGCGATTGGGCAAACAAATGATTGGCCAGTTTCACCGATTGATCGAACAAGGTATCAGCATCGGCAAAAATGGATTGGCAAGCTGCAAAAATAGGGTTGTCTTCCAGCTTTTCGCCTGCTTCGGGCGTATGCAGTTTGTAGGAAACTTCTGCCTTACCAAAAGGCTTCAAAAAATATTGGATCAAAGCAATTTCCACCTCAGGAGACGGCTCAAAAAGCGCATCCGAAAGTTCAATTTTTCCACCTTGGTTCTGGTTGCCCACAAAGTGAACCGCCAATTCAGTCATTACAGTTTCCGACAGTTGCAGCATCTATTCGTATGGATTAGGATAGGCCGACAAAATTAGCTTTTTCAGTGGTCGGTTCAGAGTCTTATTTTTATTCCACGATCAAAACCTGCCTATGCGCTTGAGAGAGAAAACAATATGGGTCACCGGAGCCTCATCGGGAATCGGAGAAGCGTTGGTGCGCGAATTGGCCACACGGGGCAACCGCCTCATCATTTCGGCCCGCAACCGCGCGAAATTGGAAACGATCGCTCAAGAGTTGGACTTGCCACCAGAAAACGTGTTGGTGCTGCCCTTAGACCTGTCTCAACCCGAGCGGTGCACCGAATGGGTAGACCAAGTTTTGCAGCACATGGGACCAATTGACCTGATGATACACAATGGAGGCATCAGTCAGCGCAGCCGGGCAGTGGAAACCGACTGGAAAGTGGATGAACGGCTGATGGTGGTAGATTACCTCGGTACGGTGGCTTTGACCAAAGCTTTGTTGCCCCACTTTCTTGAGCGCAAAGCCGGTCATTTTGCGGTAGTATCCAGTTTGGTGGGCAAATTCGGAACTCCGTTGCGCTCGGGCTATGCGGCTGCCAAACATGCGTTGCACGGTTTTTTCGATTCATTGAGGGCCGAATTGTGGCAGGAAAACATCCGCGTCACCTTGGTTTGCCCGGGCTTCATTTATACCCAAGTATCGATCAATGCCCTCGGGGCCGATGGCAAGGCCACCGGGGTGATGGACGAGGCACAGGCCAAGGGAATGCCGGCGGCTCAATTTGCCCGCAAAATGATCCATGCCATTGAGGCGGAAAAGCGGGAAGTGAACATTGGCGGAAAAGAGAAATATGCCGTTTTACTGAAACGCTTTTTCCCGGGCATTTTTGCCAAAATGATCCAAACCGCAAAGGTAACGTGATCCGCCCTGAGCATCCCGAAAAATAGTAGCTTAGCGCACTCAACGATTTCTAAAAAACCGACCATGTTAAAATTCCGGATTTCCATCCTGCTTGTCGCCCTTTTGTTGTCGAATGTTCGCTTGGTGCAGGCCAGCGAAGGCATGTGGTTGCCCTTGTTGCTCAAAAGCATGAACGAAGGCGACATGCAGAGCCGCGGATTCAAACTCACCGCGGAAGACATTTACTCCATCAACCGGAACAGTATGAAAGATGCGGTGGTGCATTTTGGCGGAGGCTGCACTGGTGAAATCATTTCCTCGGAAGGCTTGTTGTTGACCAACCACCACTGCGGCTACTCGCAAATACAATCGCATTCATCGTTGGAAAACGATTACCTGAGCAATGGCTTTTGGGCCATGAGCAAAGAAGAAGAATTGCCCAATCCAGGGCTCACCGCCACTTTCATCATTCGCATGGCGGACGTGACCTGGAAGGTGTTGGACGGTGTAACCGAAAGCATGTCGGAGGAAGAGCGCCAGAAGCTCATCAAAGACAACATGGAAAAAATCAAGGCCCAGGAAACAGAAGGAACCCATTATGATGCTTCCATCAAAGCTTTCTACTACGGAAACGAATACTACCTCTTCATTACCGAAACCTTCAAAGATGTGCGCTTAGTAGGGGCACCTCCTTCCTCCATTGGAAAATTTGGTTTCGACACCGACAACTGGGTTTGGCCACGCCACACTGGTGATTTTTCCATCTTTCGCATCTATGCCAACCAAGACAATCAACCGGCAGAATACAGCAAAGACAACGTGCCTTTCACTCCGCGCCACCATTTCCCCATCAACCTCAACGGGGTAGAGGAAGGTGATTTTACCATGGTCTATGGTTTTCCTGGTCGCACCGAAGAATACCTACCTTCTTATGCGGTAGACTATGTATTGAACGTGGGAAATCCTGCCAAAATCGAATCCCGTCGGACCTCTTTGAGCATCATTGATGCCGCCATGCGCAGCGATGCCAAGGTGCGGATTCAGTATGCTGCTAAGCAGAGCCGCATCAGCAATGCTTATAAAAAGTGGATTGGCCAAAGCCGTGGCTTGAAACGCCTCAAGGCCATTGAGATGAAGGAAAAAGTAGAGGCAGAATTCACCGCAAAGGTGAACGAAAAGCCCAAGTACAAAGAAGATTACGGGCAATTGTTGCCCCAATTCAAAGAAAAGTACGAGGCGGTGAAGCCTTATTCGCTGGCACGCGACTACTTCATTGAGATCTTTTATTACGGACCTGAAATTCTACGCTTTGCCTCCGGTTGGAATACCCTGCTGGCAGAAGCCACAAAAGCCGAAGTGGACGAAGCGAAACTGCAGGAAGAAATCGAAAAGCAAAAACGACGGGTAAAAGGCTTCTTCAAAAACTACCACCAGCCCACTGACGAAAAACTCTTTGCGGCCATGATGCCGCTTTACCAGAAAGGGGTACAGGCCAACCTGCAACCCGATGTGTTTACGAACCTGGTGGCCAAGAAGTACGGCAACGATTTTGAAAAGTACGGGGACTTCATCTATGGAAAAACCTTGTTGATGAACGAAGCCAACCTACTTTCCATCCTGGATAAGTTCAGCGGCAAAATTGCCAAGAAGATGAAAGCCGATCCTGCGATTATTCTGACCAATCAAATGCTGGATGCGTATTGGGGGAAAGTACGGCCAACGTATTCGAACTTGAAAAATGACATCGACCGTTTGATGCGCACCTACATGGATGCGCAACGCATTTTGTTGCCCAAACCCAACTATTACCCGGATGCCAACAGCACTTTGCGCCTCACTTATGGTAAGATGGAAGGCTATAATCCGGCGGACGCGGTAACGTATCGTTCCTACACCACCCTTTCGGGTATCGCTCAGAAATACATTCCCGAGAGCTATGAGTTCGATGTGCCCGGAAAGCTGCTCGACCTCTACGAAACCAAAGATTATGGGTTGTATGGTAAAAATGGAGAAATGCGGGTTTGTTTCATTGCCTCCAACCACACCTCCGGTGGAAACTCCGGGAGCCCGGTGATTGATGGCGAAGGCAACCTGATTGGACTCAACTTTGACCGAACTTGGGAAAGCACCATGAGTGATATTGTGTACGATCCTACCATTTGCCGAAACATCGCGGTAGACATTCGCTACGTGTTGTTCATCATCGACAAGTTTGCCGGGGCCTCGCACCTCATTTCTGAGATGGACCTGATCCACGCCGATTTGGCCGCCAAAAAAGAGGCGGAACGTGCCAAAATCAAAGCAGAACTCGACAAAGAACGCGAGGAACGCCTCAAGGGCCAATAAGTGGAACTATCTACACATTAGCATGGGCGCAACAAAGGCTTTCGAATGGTAAAAGCAGCACTCAAAAAAGGCTACCAGTTACTGCCGTTCAAGAAAAACGTTTTCGACGTGTTGAAGGCGGTTTATGTTCCTTCCAAGGACGTGACCAAGCACCTCCACTTCCAAGGTGACTTTAAGGTGAAAGTAAAACCGGGAGCAGCCTTCAAGATGCAGTCGATGGGCTATCAGATCGAAAACGAACTGTATTGGCACGGGCTGTATGATGGATGGGAGCGGTATTCGCAAAAGCTGTGGGCGCAATTGTGCGAAAAGGCTGAAATCATTGTAGATATTGGCGCCAACAATGGCTTGTACTCCTTGGTGGCGCGTACCGTGAATTCAGAATGCACCATTTATGCGGCCGAACCCCTGGAATTTATCCTCAAGAATTTTGAATACAACCTGGGCATCAACCACATGGATGACATCCACGTGTTGCGCCTGGCCTTTTCCGATTACAACGGAGAAGGGGTGGTCTACCTGCCCAAAGATGCCGAATACATCCGTTCGGCAGCGGTCAATACCAATTTGCTCAACCGGGAGGCTGCCCGTATTGATAAGGTCACCATTCAAACCCAAACCCTGGAAAGTTTTATTGAGCAGACAGGCATTGAAAAAATCGACCTCATCAAGGTAGACGTGGAAAGCCACGAGCCGGCGGTGCTGAAAGGCATGGGACCCTACCTGGAACGCTTCAAACCGGCGATCCTGGCCGAGGTGTCTTACGATGGAGTAGGCGAGAAGCTCAACGCGATACTCGACGGTATGGGGTATTTGTATTTCAACATCGACGAAAACAAAGGAGTACGCCTGGAAGAAAAACTCTCTTACAGTGATTCGGACAACTACCTGATATGCACCGAAGAACAGGCGCGCTCCATCCAACTGCTTTAAGCAGTGCGAACATCGCAGCCAGCGGTTTGTTGGTTTTGCCAACCGAATCAGTACACCGTTCGGCACTGATTTTCGCTAATTTCGAACACACATTTTAACATACCACTCAACCACACATGGAATACCGCAGATTAGGACGTTCGGGCTTGCAGGTAAGCACCCTTTCGTTTGGCTCCTGGCTCACTTTTGGCAAACAAATTGGCGATGGCATCGCTGAAGAATGTATGAAAGTGGCCTACGATAACGGCATCAACTTTTTCGACAATGCCGAAGTGTACGCCAAAGGTGAATCGGAACGCGTAATGGGATCCATCCTTAAGATAATGGGCTGGAACCGAGATACCTACGTCCTTTCGAGCAAAGTGTATTGGGGCGGAGATTTGCCCAACCAAATGGGCTTGAGCCGCAAACACGTAGTAGAAGCTTGTCATGCCGCACTCAGGCGGATGCAAGTGGATTACCTCGATCTGTTTTTCTGCCACCGACCCGACAAAAACACACCGGTAGAGGAAACGGTGTGGACGATGCACCAACTCATCATGCAGGGTAAAATTTTGTATTGGGGTACTTCTGAGTGGAGTGCGCAAGAAATTCAGGAAGCTTATTCAGCCGCCCGGCAATACAACCTAATTCCGCCCACCATGGAGCAGCCGCAATACAACATGCTGCACCGCCAACGGGTGGAAGTGGAATATTTCAAACTCTACCGCGAAATGGGCCTTGGCACCACCATTTGGTCGCCATTGGCTTCCGGTGTCCTTACCGGGAAATACAATGACGGATTCCCGGAGTCAACCCGCTTGGGCATGGAAGGAATGGATTGGCTCAAAGACCGTGTTCACGTGGAGGAAAACCTGGAAAAAGTGCGCAAGCTCACCACTTTTGCCAAAGAATTGGGTACGACCATGCCGCTACTTGCTTTGGCATGGTGCCTTAAAAATCCAAATGTGAGCACCGCCATAACCGGAGCCTCCAAAGTAGAGCAGTTGCAGGAAAACCTAACCGCCATCGAATTGGTTGAAAAATTGACGCCCGAGGTGATGGAACAAATTGAGGCTATTCTGGACAACCAGCCACCTATGCCTCAATGGTAATTGAAACGTGCCCGTTTACCGAATTGAAGACGCACTGATTTTTCCCGACCCCAACCTCGCTCGGGAAGACGGCATGCTTGGAGTAGGAGGCGACCTTTCGGTAAAAAGGTTACTGATGGCCTACAAAATGGGCATTTTTCCCTGGTACAGCCAAGGACAGCCCATCTGCTGGTGGAGTCCCGACCCGCGTTTTGTGCTTTACCCTGAACACCTCAAGGTATCTAAAAGCATGCGGCAGTTGTTGCGCAAAGCGCCCTTTCAAGTGAGTTTCGATACGAAATTTGAAAATGTGATGCGGGCTTGCAAAAACATCTACCGACCCGGTGAGATCGGCAGTTGGATTGACGAAGACATGATCAAAGCCTACAAAGAATTGCACCATTTGGGCATGGCTCATTCTATAGAGGTTTGGCAAGAAGGGCGGTTGGTCGGTGGGCTTTACGGCGTGTCTATTGGAGCTGCCTTTTTTGGGGAATCGATGTTTGCCAGGGCGAGCAACGCCTCAAAATATGGTTTCATCGTCTTAGTGCGCTGGCTACAGGATAGAGGCTTTCGCTTGATCGACTGCCAAATGCATACCGACCACTTGGAAAGCTTGGGAGCAACGATGATTCCAAGAATGCAATTTATGGACGAATTGAAAGCTGCCATTGCCGGGAATCAACCTGCTGGCCAGTGGAGCTATTCCTGAGCCATCAACCCGAGTAACGCATGGTCCCACCCACCCTCCCCCCAGCTTTCAAATCGCGGATGCAGGCTCAACTCGGAGCCGAAAGCGCAGCGTTTGAGCAAGCGCTGGAAACCAATGCACCGGTGTCCATTCGGCTCAACCCGAAGAAATCGATGGCACTGGAAGAAACCGAAAACCTTACCATTCCCTGGTGTGCGCAAGGCCGCTATTTGCCTGCACGTCCGGCGTTTGTAGAAGATCCGGCCTTCCATGCCGGTCAATACTATGTGCAGGAAGCCTCCAGCATGTTTTTAGATTGGGCCGTTCGCCAACTGCCCGCACCCCATCGGGTACTCGACCTTTGTGGGGCACCCGGTGGAAAAAGCACCTTGCTGGCCGCTGCAATACCGTCAGAAAGCATATTGGTGGCCAATGAAGTGATCGGGAAACGGGCTGCTATCCTTGCGGAAAACCTGACCAAATGGGGCTACCCCAACACCTTGGTGACGTCCGCTGATCCTGCGGTATGGGCTCGATCAGAGGCACAGTTTGATTGGGTGGTGGTAGATGCCCCCTGCTCGGGCGAAGGGTTGTTTCGCAAAGACCCACAAGCCCGCGAAGAGTGGTCGCCTGAGGCAGTAACACTTTGTGCAGCCCGTCAAAAGCGAATTTTGGCAGAGGCCTTAAAACTAGTCCTTCCCGGTGGACACATGATTTATTCTACCTGCACTTACAATGCCTCCGAAAATCAAGAAAACATCCAATGGGTGTTGGAGCAAGGCGGATGGGAAACGATAGCCCTTTCCGTACCGCCCGAGTGGGGAGTGCAAGAGGTGCCCATCGCCAACGGCTCCGGCTATGCCTTTTGGCCGCATCGGGTAAAAGGAGAAGGCTTTTTTCTGGCAGTGCTGCGCAAAGTAGCAGGCGAGGAGCTACGTTCTGCTCGGTGGAAAAAGAAGGCCATAGGGCCGTGGAAACCGTTTCGTTTGGAGAAACTGAACAGTTGGGCCCAATACCTGGAAAACACAGCAGCCTACTCTTGGTGGTGCGATCAGCAACAGGAAGTGGTGGGCATCCCAGTCGGTCATGAAGCATGGCTGGCCGGGTGGATAAAAAGCATTGCAGTGCAGCAATGGGGCGGCCATATTGGGCGGCTGAGCCCGAAGGAGTTTATTCCCAGCCATGGATTGGCCATGAGCCCGATGTTGGATACTAACTATTCTGCTTTGCCGTTGGATCGAACACAAGCTTTGCGTTATTTGCAGCGAGAAGCCTTGCCAATGCCAGCTGTTTCGGCAAAAGGATGGAAATTAGCACGCTATGAAAACCTTGCTTTGGGCTGGCTAAAAGTAGTGCCAGGGCGAATGAACAATTATTACCCGAAAGCGTTCCGCATTCGGAAACAACTACACCTGTGACCGAGCAAGAGGCCAAAACCGTATTTCGAATTACTGCTGCTACCACCGAGGCATCGTGGGAAGATGCGTATCAGGAACGCGTATTTGAGTGGCGCAATTATCTGTTGCGGCAGGCGGTAGTACCGCCTCTGTTTCAAAAGCGCATTCACAACTTGCTGCGCCTGGAAGAAGCCTCGCATTTGTTGTTGCCCGAACGGCAGCATCAACCCACCAGTGCACAGGTCATGCAACTCAAAGCCCAGGCGGGTATGCCCAAGGAGAATCCTCCGTTGCGCATTTACAAACCGCGCCCCACAGAGTTTGCCACCCAGTTGCCCTTGGAATCGCCCACCGTATTGGGGTTGATCAAAGCTTATGGAAAGCGCCAATCCCTATTGAAATTGGGAATTGCCTCTTCTCAACGGCCTACCGATATCGCTGCTTTTGCGGTGGCTTTGGTGAGCCTGGAGTGGATTTGGATCGAACAACTGGTGCCCCTTTTTGCTGCTTTGGCCCACGAAGTAGCGCCCGATCAGAGTACGATAAAGGCCGGACAGCCCATCGATCCGGCCGAGTGGATAGCCCTTAACCGCAAGTTGGGCCTCATTGAACTTTCTTTAGAACCACAAACCGGTATAGCGTTTCAACCCTTACCGGATCTACCAGCGCAAGAATTAAAGGAATACAAAGACCGCTGGTCGAAGGAATTGTTACGGCTTGAAAAGATTCAAAAACTCAATTGGGGCTAAAACATCTTAGGGTTTTCCTTTGTATGGTATTTATATTGAAACTGAAACTATGAGCCAATTCCACGCACTCACCATCCAATCCTTAGAACGCGAACCTGCCAATACCACGGTAATTCAATTTGAAATTCCCGAGGGGCTCGCCTCTGATTTTCATTTTTTGCCAGGGCAGTACCTGACGTTGAGTGTGGAAGTAAATGGCCAGGAAGAACGCCGTTCGTATAGTCTGTGTAGCAATCCTTATGCGGAGCAAGGGCACCGGGTAGCGGTGAAAGTGGTAGCAGGCGGCAAAGTGTCTACCTACCTCAACCAGCAAGTGCAGGTAGGCGATACCATTGATGTGAAAGTGCCGGAGGGGCGTTTCGTTCCCGAGATTCAACCCAATCGAGCGGTAACCTACGGCTTGTGGGCCGGTGGAAGCGGCATCACCCCCATATTGAGCATTTTAGAAGCAGCCCTCAGTCAAGAAGCACAAAGCAGAGTGGTGTTGGTATATGCCAACAGTACTCCCGAGGAGGTGATTTTCAAAAACCGACTGCAACACTTGCAGCAGCAATACGGTAACCGATTAAAGATCGCTAACATTTATAGCCAAAACGGAGGCAAAGATGCCCTGCACGCCGGCAGAATTGATGTGGCCAAGGCCGAAGAGTTGTTGCGCACTTACATTGGTACAGGCCCTGACCGGGAGCACTACATCTGCGGTCCTGAAGGCATGATGAAAGCTGTAATGAATGCACTACAGAACCAACAAGTGCCTGCTAACCAAGTCAACAGCGAGTATTTCGCAGCTCCCGAAGAGGTGCAAGAACCAGCAGAATCCGCTGAGGAAGATTCATCAGAAGTTTGGGCGGGACTCGCCGAGGGAGAAGGTAGCCATGTAACGGTAGAGTTGGATGGAGACGAGTACACCATCGTCGTGCAGGGAGATCAAAAAATTCTGGATGTAGCCCTTAATGAGGGAATAGACGCACCTTACTCTTGTCGGGGAGGGGTGTGCGCCTCTTGCATTGCCAAATTAGAAGCAGGCGAAGTAGAAATGAAGATGAACTTCGTACTCTCCGACGATGAAGTAGAAGAGGGCTTGATTGTTACCTGCCATGCGCATCCCAAAACTTCGAATGTGCGTTTGTCTTTCGACGACGTGTGATCAAGCCGATTCGTGGTGGTATTTGACTTCGTTTTCCAGTACGTTGTACACCGCCATGTCCAAAAACTCCCCTTTGAAATAGACCCGCTCACGGTATAAAGCATCCCGCTGAAAACCGCAAAGTTGCATGAGGTAGATCGCACCTCGGTTGTCAGGGTTCACCCGGGCCTCGATGGAGTGAAGACCAAAAGTGTCGAAGCCAAATTGCAGGATAGCACTAAAAGCTTCTAAGGCAATGTGCTTGCCCCAATACTTGGGGGAAAGCTCTCCGCCGATTTCGGCGTGCAAGTTCCAATGATCGATGTAATTGAAACCACACGAACCAATAATGTCGCGGTTTTCGCGAAGCATCCCGGCAAAGGCAATGCCTTGCTTATCGGTATACGCCTGTCGGGTACGGGCCACCAGCTCATCCGAATCTTTCACGCTATCCATCACCGGCCGGGCAATGAATTGATTGACCCGATCATTGGTGCGCATGTCAAAAATAAGCCGGGCGTCTTCTGGTTGAATTTCTCGTAGGGTGAGGCGCTTGGTTTTCAGTTCCGGGTAGTGTTCGAAAACCGCCTGGTTGAGACTGCGATGCTCCATGATTGTAGGGGATAAAAAAAGCCTTCATCGAAACGAGGAAGGCTTTCAGGATGGAAATACGATGGGTCAATTACGATTCCACTGCGTTCACATCGGCAGTAATGGTCAACTGCGTAGTAGAAGGCTCGGTGTTGGCCGTAATGGTGACCGTTTTGGTTTGCTTGTCTTTTTGAGTACCAGGCTTGTAAACCACCTCAATTTCTCCGGTTTGTCCGGGAGGAATGGGCTCCTTAGGATACTTAGGAACAGTACAACCACAAGAACCTACAGCACTTTGAATGATCAGCGGGTTACTACCCGAGTTGGTAAACTTGAAAACGTGCTTGTTTTCGGTGTTTTGATCGATAGACCCAAAGTCGTGGCTCATTTGAGCAAAAGTCATGTCGGTAGGAGGACCGGCAGGCTTTGGTGGCTCAGCAGGCTTGTTAAAATCGTTGGTGTTGATGGTTTTGGTCACATCTCCGGGAGCCGTCACATTAGGAGCGGGCGTAGCTGGTGCGGTACTTGCGGTGGAGAGGCTGGGCCGGGCGGGAGTAGAAGAGCTGCTATCACTACCACCGTTCATAAAGAAGGTGTTAACGATCAGCACTACTGCAATAACCCCTAAAAGGCCGACTTTGATCTGTTCGAGATTTTCTTTCATAGTCTTATGGGTTTCGGTGGTTTAGAGTCCGTCAAATTTAAAAAAAATGCCTTTTACTTATAACTCAACTTCATTTTTTCAAAAGTACGGCCTTCAATGATCTCCACCGCCTTGTTAAAAGTAGCGTCAGAATCGTTGTAAATCTGGTAATAAGCCCCGGTTTTCCACAATCCACGTGCAATCAAAGCCTTGATTTGGAGGGCAATTAAATCGCCGGAAATCAGGATGTCGTCATCGTTTTGGGCCACCCCTTCCGCAGCAGCGTAGTCGTAAAAGCGGGCCAACAAAGCGGCATTCACCTCAAATTCATCTTTAAAGTCCGTTACCTGATTGTAAGACGACAGCAACTGATCGCGGTTGTCGTCCAGGTAAGAAATTACAAAATCGTTCAGCAAGCCTTTTCTACGAACCAGGTTGTAGTAATCGGAAATACCTGAAGTGTCGAGCGGCACAAAAATGTCGGGCATGATGCCACCACCACCGTAAACTACCCGCTTTTTGGGCGTGTAAAACTTGAGTGAATCCGGAAATTGAATGCTGTCGCTGCTCCACACTTCGCCAGTTTCAAAGCGCTGGGTAATGGCTTTGTAATATTCCTGGGTGCCATCTTCGTAGGGCCGCTGGATGGAGCGGCCGGTAGGCGTATAGTAGCGTGAGATGGTGAGCCGAATCGCTGAACCGTCGGGCATCGAATACGGTTTTTGCACCAGTCCCTTGCCAAAGGAACGACGACCGATAATAATGCCACGATCCCAATCCTGGATCGCTCCGGCCACGATTTCGCTGGCGGAAGCCGAACCTTCGTCGATCATCACCACCAGTTTTCCCTTTTCAAAATTGCCTTTCGAGGTGGCAAACTTCTCTTTCTTCGGAAAAGAGCGGCCTTCGGTGTACACCACCAACTTTTTATTCGATAAAAACTGATCCGCCAGATCGATGGCGGTGCGCAGGTAGCCCCCGCTGTTGCCCCGCAAATCCAAAATCATGTGTTTCATGCCTTTGGATTGCAGCACCCCGACTGCCAGTTCGATTTCGCCCATGGTAGTGGCCGAAAAGCGGTTGAGCTTGATGTAGCCAATGTCCTTGTTGATCATGTAAGAGGCATCCACGCTAAAAATGGGTATCCGGTCGCGGGTAATGGTATAAGGCACAAGGTCAACTTCTCCCCGGCGTTTCACCCGCAAATGCACTTGGGTGCCTTTGGGGCCGCGCAGGTGTTCGGTCACGTCTTTGCTCGAAAAACCCACACCGGCAACCAGCTTGTCGCCAATGTAAACGATGCGGTCGCCCGGGCGAACGCCCAACTTCTCGGAAGGGCCACCACTGATCGGACTCACCACCACAATGGTGTCTTTCACCATGTTGTATTGAATGCCAATACCGTCAAAATTACCCACCAGGGGCTCATTCATGCGTTTCAGCTCCTCCTTGGAAATGTATACCGAGTGCGGATCGAGGTCTTTGAGTACCCCCATAATGGCCGACTCCACCAATTGATCGGGGTTGACAGTGTCCACATAGTAGCGGGATACATCTTCTAAAAAGGATTCGAATTTTTTGGCCCCGTCGTAGGTGTCGAATTGGGCATGAGCGGTGGTGTTGAGCAACAAACCGAATACCAAAAGACTTAGGGCAGGAGGGATAAATTTCCTAAAGAACATACAATTACAAAAGATTGATAAGCGCCTTCCACCTAAATGTACACAGCATGGGGCAATGGAAGATGGCCTACAGAAATTTTTTTTCACCGACCCTTAGTGTAAATCACTGAAAGGTAAGCTAATGCATAACGCCTGAACAAAGGAAAAGTTACGGCATCCCATCAGCAAAATTGCCTTGGGCGTTTTCCTTCCAAAGCTTATTGAAAGCATTTACAAATCCTCTTTTTTTCAAGTGCCTGAAGTTGATGGTTTTAGGTTTTTGGCACGGCCTTTGGTTACTGTAGAGCAACATCACAATAATCCTAAAAGAAAGGAGAGCAGTAACATGAAAAAAGCGTTAACAACCCTCGCCCTCGGACTCGGAATTCTCATCGGCAGTGCATCGGCTAACTACCGGGGACACGCTGCTTCGATCCTGACCCTGTCTTCTTTTGACAATGCTTTGATAACGATTGAAATGAACAACCGTGTCATCGCCAACCCCAGCCAGGTCGTTCGAATGAATGGCTTACGCCCCGGGAACCACTGGATTCGCGTGGTGAAACACCAACTGAACCCCCACGGCTACGGCACGACCAACTTCATTGCGTACGAAGGATACATTCAAATTCCGGCACGCTCCAGAGTTACCGCCCGCTTAGGAGGCAGAAACAACCTCTTCATCAAACGCGTGGTTCCCCTGCAGGTCAACCGCCCGGTGGTAAATCCAAACCGTGGACGCTATGGTAGAGGTTCTACCGCTCCCCGTCCTCGCTACGGACGCGGCAGCACGGCAACACCAGTTTGTCAACCAGTAGTACAACCCGTACAACAACCGGTTTTTGGAATGCCGCCTCAAGTAATGGAAAACGTGTTGTTTTCCATGCAGAACACCGCTTTCGACAATTCGAGAGTATCCATAGCCCGTCAAGCGATTTCTGCCCACGGCATTAGTTCAGATCAGGTGTTGCAATTGATGCAACAACTCACCTTCGAAAGAAGTCGACTGGAGTTGGCCAAGTTCGCCTACCAGTTCACGGTAGACCCCAACAACTACTTTGTAGTCAACAACGGGTTCACCTTCAACAGTAGCATTCGCGAACTCGACCGCTTCATCTACGGATAAATAATCTTTACTTGCTCCACATCCCGACTGGGGGCCGATTCAACAGAGTCGGTCCCCTTTTTTTAGCGCTTTTTTACAAAGACCAGCGTAGCCCGCACCGGAAGGTGATCGGAATAGCCCCCATAGTAGCGGTTGCCCCCGTAAGTACGGTTGGGTTTCTGTTCCCCGTTATCGGGGTTGGTGTAGAGCATAAACTCTTCTTTCACCGGTTGGGCACAATCCGGGGTACCTATCAAACCGATGGAAGCTTGCAGTAGAGGATAGGACACGACTATTTGATCGAGCATGCCCCAGTTGCCCCGGTAATTGTAACTGCCTTCGCCTCTATCTTGCCCGGCACTCATGAGGTTGAACAAATCTTGCGGGCGGCTTGGAGTGGGGTTGGGGGTAGCCGAAAGCGTTTCGGTCATGCTTTTGTTTTGTGGATAATCGTTGAAATCGCCCATGATGACGATTTTGGCCTTCGGGTTGCGTTTCATAATCTTCTCCACTTCTACCCGAAGGACATAGGCCGCCCGTAGCCGTTTGGGCTCCGATTTTTCTTGTCCGCCGTAGCGGGAGGGCCAGTGGTTCACAAAAAAGTGTACCGTATCTTTTTTATAGGCCAATCCTTTCACATAGAGAATGTCGCGGGTCGTGCGCGAAGTATCTGCCAGGGTGACCGGTATGGCCCGATGGCTCAACACTTTGAGGTGCTTTTTGCGGTAGGCAAAAGCACAATCGATGCCGCGAAAGTCGGGGCTTTCATAGTGAATGATTTTGTATTTCCCTTTGCGGAGCTTGTCGGTTTTCAGCAGGTCGACCACCACTTTGCGGTTTTCTACTTCGCACAAGCCAATGGCTGATGGCAACGTTTCGCCTCCGGCAGTGCTGAGGGCCAGGCTTAGTTTGTTGAGCTTGGTGGTGTAACGGGGAGCGGTCCACTTCTTTTCGCTGGAAGGGGTAAACTCATCGTCGTTTTTTACCGGGTGGTTCAGGGTATCGAAAAGGTTTTCCACGTTGTAGAATACCACGTTGAAAGGTTTGGTCTTTTGAGCCTGAAGGTTGGGGCTCGCAAAAAACAAGAGCAGGGAAACAAGGCAAAGAATACGCATGCCGCAAAAATAATCGTTTCCTAATTGGACCCCGATTTTTTGTTGGGTTGCCTTTCGCAGGCGATTATTTTGGATTTTTCTGCGGGATTTCTTCTATTTAATAGCCTGTAAAGCGCTTCCCGTTCTTGAAACGAACCCTTTCTTACATGAAATTCATTCAAAGATTGGCCCTTGGCTTGGGCTTTTTGTTGTTGGTCTCCGGCTCAACTTTGCCAACGCCCGATTTCAAAGCCGATCAAATGCGTTACTCCCGGGTGCGCAATGCCTACCAGGAAAAAGAAGCAGGCGCCAAAGCCCTGCTGACCGCTCAACAACTCGATTATTCCAATTTCGATCTGTTGTTGCGGGCCTATAAAGCCGAGAAAGAACTGCAAGTATTTGCTAAAAAGAAATCGGAAAAAACCTACCAACTGGTGCAGACCTACGATTTCTGTCTCTTATCCGGCGAATTGGGTCCCAAAAGGCGCCAGGGCGATTATCAGGTACCCGAAGGGTTTTACCACATTGATCGTTTCAATCCGGCCAGTAATTTTCATTTGTCGTTGGGCATCAACTACCCCAATGTTTCCGATCGAATATTGGGCTACAAAGCCTCCCTTGGTGGAGATATTTTCATTCACGGTGCTTGTGTTACGGTGGGATGCATTCCAATTACCAATGCGAAAATCAAGGAACTCTATATTCTGGCGGTTCAAGCAAAAAATGCGGGTCAGAAAAAAATCCCGGTGCTCATCTTTCCCAACAAGATGCGCCCTGCTCAAATGGAAGCGCTGAAAAAGGAAGCACCTCAACTGATGGATTTTTGGGTCAACCTCAAAGCTGGCCACGATTTGTTTGAGTCCAGCAAGCAGCTACCCGCTTTTCGGGTAACCGAAAAAGGCCACTATGTTTTTACGGGCTCGTGAGGCTTAGCGCTCCCGGTCCACCACTTGAAACCGTTTTTTCAAAGTATTCCCCGCCTCATCAATGGCTACCATCAGGTGCCAACCCGGTGCAGGAGCTACTCCCATTTGGTGGTAGAGCCGCGTATCGCCCAGGTATTCGCCATCCAGGTGCCAGAAAACCGAAGCCTTAGGGTTGCGGTGGGCCAATTCAAACACCACACGGCCTACCTCGCCATTCAATTCCAAAGGCACAAACAATTGCGAAGCTTCCCGCGGGTAGATCCACTCCATGACGGCTTCTTCCTCTTGCGGGCCGCAGCCCGGTGCAAAAGACGGCAATCGGCGATAGTTCGGATCGCGCTGTTGATAATACCAGGCCTGCACCGGCGGAAGCACAAACCAATCCGCAGCCACCATCTCACTGGCAGGCACACAGTCACGCGATACGCGGTATCGGCCCTCCAAATCGGTATGGATGCGTTGGTGAAAAGGGCAAGCGGGTGCTTCTTTGGTACTGGCAGCTACCCAAGTCGTATCCCGGTCGGGGCACCAGGGACTTGCCTGGTAGCCACTGCGTTGGCAAACCACCGTTTCCTGCAAATCATCGTAGGGCACCTCAAACCATCGGCTTTCGGGCCGAAGCAGGCGAAAAAGATCGAACATCACCGGAGCAGCTGCGCCCACGCCGGTGAGCCCGGGCCGGCCTTCTCCATCGGCATTGCCTACCCACACGCCCACTACGTGGCGGGGCGTGGTGCCAATTGCCCAGCCATCGCGAAAACCAAAACTGGTTCCGGTTTTCCAGGCCACTTGCCGCGAACCGGCAAAAGCTTGCCAGCCTTCGTCTTGCAGGGGCCGGGCAACCTCTTGCATTGCTTCGTACACCGTGTAAGTAGCGCCAGCGGTTAAAGGAGCGTTGGTAGCGTGGCCTTCTGCGGCTAAAGGTGGAGGAGCATCCGCTAATAAATAGTGTGGAGGGTGCCAATCTTCAGGAGCATACCGGGAATTCAATTCCCGAAAATGATTCAGGCTGCGGCTCATGCTGGCATAAGTGCCGCACAACTCGTAGAGGCGGGCTTCGGCCCCACCCAAAATGAGGGAAAGGCCATAGTGATCGGCCGATCGGTTGAAAGTGGTAAACGGCAATTGCTGTAGCAGGTGGTGAAACTTTTCGGTGCCGAAATCACGCAGTAAGCGCACGGCAGGCACATTGAGCGATCGCGAGAGGGCCAGGTGAGCGGGCACCGCTCCATCGTAGCGCTGGTCAAAGTTTTTCGGAGTGTAACCTGAAATGTGGGTTGGAATATCCGGCACCAGCATGGCCGGCAACAAGTCGCCCTCCTGCATCAGTTGGGCATAGAGTAGGGGCTTTAGGATGCTACCCGTGCTGCGAGGGGCCATCGCGCAATCTACTTGCTGGCCCGTGACTTGCCCCGTTGGAGCCGCTACGTTGCCAATGTAAGCGCGGGTAGCGCCACTTTCTACCTCCAAAATCACAGCCGCCAGGTTGTAAATTTCGTTGGCCCGTAAGCGGGGCAGGTGTCGTTTCACAGCCTCTTGAGCACGGGCCTGCAATTCAATTTCTAAAGTAGTAGTGATGCGTTGGCCGTGGTGGCCATCTTTGGCTGAGCGGTCCAACAGGTGCGGTGCCAGTTGAGGCAGTGGTAAAGGTTTGCCGGGCAGGTCTTCCAGTTGTGAAAGGGCACAAGTAGCCGAATCGATATAATCGTTTTGCCACAACCGATGGAGCAGTAAGTTGCGTTTCAACTTCAAACGCTCTTGGTTCCGGCCCGGAAAAATGAGCGAAGGTGCATTGGGCAACACCGCCAGCGTAGCCGATTCGGCCCAACTCAAGGTATGGGCCGGCCGGCCGTAGTACCGCCAGGCTGCTGCTTCCAGGCCCACCACATTTCCGCCAAAAGGCGCATTGGAGGCGTAGAGTTTTAGAATGTCTGCCTTGCGGTAGCTGCACTCCATGCGCAGTGCCTGCACCATTTCAATGATTTTTTCCCAATAGGTACGGGCTTGTCCCTTGCGTGCCATGCGAATCACTTGCATGCTGATGGTGCTGCCGCCTCGCACCACGCGTCCGTTTTGCAGGTTGCGTTTCAAAGCATTGAACAACGACACCGGATTGATCCCCGGGTGGGAATAGAAATGCCGGTCTTCGAATTGCAGCAAGGCCACTTCAAATTTGTGGGGCACACTATCGGAAGGCGGAAAGCGCCATTGCCCATCGGAAGCAATACGGGCGCCCAAAAGCTCCCCTTGCCGGTCGAGCAAAACAGTGCAAGTCGGTTGGTCGAACAAAGGGTCGGGCAGGAAGTTCCAAAACCAAACGAAGAGCAAGAGCAGACCAAGCAAACGCCAACGCTGCCGGCGAAATCTTGCTTTCCAACGCTTACGTGTTTTCATGCCTTAAGCCACTACTACAGTTTCGGATTCGGGACAATGTTACTTTATAAAGAAAGCTGTAAAACTTCAATGCAACAGGATAACATGGCCCATCTTTACAGGCCATATTTTTTTATGAATTCGGGATTCATCACCATTGCACCACCAAAAATATCGGTGCCAAGTTTCGGGTATACCCATCCGGACCGATGGCTTTCACTTCTGAGATATCTATCCGATCGGGCTTTTGCTCGGCGATAAACTTTTTCATTTCCGTTGTAACCCGGTTGCCTCGTGTACCGTCAGTGTTGCTTGCCCGCATCACGGTAGGTTGGTTGTTTACCCAAGCCGTCATGGTAAATTCGGTGACGGTAAATTTCACGTCAAACTCGAAATACTCCATTTTGGCAATCACGCCTTGAGCGGCCCGTAGCTTAAAACCTTTGATGGTATCGGTATAGCAGCTGGCGGCAAAATAGGGAATTGGATTCGGGATGGGTTTTACCCGAAATTCATATTTCCCCGCTTCAATGGGTGTTCCCTCCTGGAGAACATGGACGAAGATAACCGTTCGGCTGCCCCGGCCCGGTTTCACCAACAAGCGTTTGCCCGTGCCGCTAAAGGTGCAGTTGGAAGCACTGATCTGCAACAGCGAGTCGGGGTAGCCGGGCACGCTGATACTGACCGGATTGTCGATGCCGCGGTATAAAATGTTCATCTGAATCGCCCTGATGAAAGGTTCGGGAGGTTGTACAGGTATTGTTGGTGGGGAAACTTCCAGTGAATCGGTCGTTGCGTCAACCGCAACGGTATCTTGCGCCTTAACTGCAATGGTTAAAGCACAAAAACAGATAACAAGGGCGGTGCGCATCATAGTGAAGCAGGATTAAAAGGAAGAACTTCCACCCATTGCCCAGGTTTTCGTGCATTGATCGTGTTGTCGTACATAGATTCGCTGTAGACCGGTGCGAGGTAAAAGCGTCCCTGGTAGGCGGCATGCAGCAGCACCACGAAGGTGACGCTTTGCCGTGCCGGCACTTTGTAATAGGTATACACCCGGTCGTCTCTAAAATCCTGATAATCTGGCGTGGTGGTGCCTTGTAGCAAAGGATTTTCAAAACCGTCCATGCGCACGTTGCGGATTTCCCATCCCGAGGGAAATACCTGTTCCAGGGCCATTTCTTGATAATCGCCCCGCAAGCCAGGGTTGCTGATGATGACTTCAGCCATAAAATCAGTGCCTTGTTGCAATTGGCGAATGTCTATCGACTTCCCTTGCAGGTCCATGTAGGAAACCACCATCTTCAGGTCGTTTTCCGAGGCCGTGGTTTCGCCCACCGCCGGGATGCCTTCCATCACCAGGCGTACATAAAGCACGCCATCGCCTTCGTTTTCCACCTGCATCTTGCCACCGGTGGCCTGGTCCAAATCCCACTCCGTTTGGCTGATGGGCTGCTCGGTTTCAATCGATTCGTCATCATCGCCAAAGGTGTATTCGTATTCGATCGTCTTGGAGGTGTTTTGGCCGCCAACAAATTTGGCCATCGCCAAAAGATTGTAGGCCGTGGTTTGGGTACTCAACCAGCGCTTGCCACTCAGGGCTTTCGCCACCAGATCGACAGAGGTTTTGGCCCGGGTGCGTTGTTCGAGCAGTACCATGGTTTCCAGAATCATGGCCTGGTCCCTATCGCTTGAACCGTAGGTGGAGCCAGGTGTGGTGTAAGTGCCTGTGGTTTCGCTTAGGTTTTCAATCATTTGATTGGCCACCTTGGGTTGCCCGGCCAGCGCGTAGGCAGCGGCCAATCGCCATTGAGCGATGATGCTCAATTTGGAGCGTTCTTTCAGGCGGTTCATGGCGCCCATTTCGGGTGAACCGCTCAAGGCCAGGGTATACAGCCGGTAAGCTTGGGTCAGTTCGTCCGATTCGGGGTTTCGGTAGCGGGGCGACCATTCCCGGGCAGCTTTTTTCTGGTATTTGCGCCATTTTTTCAACAAACTTGGTGGCACGTTGTAGCCTCGGTTTTTTGCTTCCAACAGAAAATGGCCGGCGTAGTTGCTTCCCCAGGAGTTGGACTCAGAGCTGCCCGGCCAGTAGGCCATGCCGCCATCAGGCGTTTGGAACGTGCGCAGTCGGGCAATCCCGGCGTTCACATTGCTGGTGATCTTTTGCTCCAAGGTGCTGTTCACCTCCATCAAATCGGCCAAAAACAACTGTGGAAATACCGATGAAGTGGTCTGCTCCACACATCCGTGTGGGTATTGCAGCAAGTATTTGAGGCGCTTGCCCAGGTTGATGGGCGGAATGCTGGACACTTCGAGCAGCAGCTTGTTGGTGCCGGCCACTCCCGGAGCCTTGAAGTCGCTGGTCCAGGTTTTGCCCGGTTCCACCAAAGCATCGATGACCTCCACCACCCGCGGGTTGGGGTTGCGCACGTCAATCTCAATTTTATATTGAGCCGTTTCCGAGCCGCTTTTGGCGGTAACCGTCACTTCACCAATGCCCACTGCATTGGCCACCTGAAGGTCGAAATCCACCACCTCGTCTCCGATGTCGGAAAAGGAAATGGATTTGCTGCTGCCACCTTGAGGGCTGAGAAAATTGTTGGTTTCAATTTTCAGGTCCACCTTCTTCACCTTCTTGTCCATGGCAAAAACCGTGACCGGAAGTTTCACTTGTTCACCAGGACCCACTACCCTTGGCAGGGTGGCCAACACCATCAAGGGCTTTTTCACCGGCGTGGCTTTTTCCGTAGCTCCATAGGCAAGGCCGTTACCCGCCACCACCATCGTGCGCACCGAGCCGATGTATTCGGGCATTACAAAAGAGTGAATGCCGGTGCGTCCACCGCCCAGTTCAAAGGGGCCGAGAAATTTCACCATGGGTTTGAAGCGGTTGGCTTTCTTGTTTTTATTGCCGCCCAACCCTTCGTCACCGCCGAGGGCCAGCAGGCCGCTCACTTCGCCGGTGTAGGCGCCCATTACCAGGTCGTACAAGTCCCAGGTTTTCACTCCGAGGGCTTCCCGGGCATAAAAATGAGGCCAGGGGTCGGGAGTCGTAAAGCGGGTGAGGTCCAGCAACCCTTCGTCCACCACCGCAATGGTGTAGGTCATAGGGTAGCCGTTTTTCTCTTCCACTTCAATGCTCACTTCTTCACCAGGGGTGAGTTCGTCCGGCATTTTCAACACAGGTTCGAGGTGTGTTTCCGGATTTTCTACCTGAATGGGAGTGATGCCATAGAGGCGTATCGGCAGGTCGTTTTCGGTCAGGTTGTGCGGCTGCACCAGGGTGATGTTCACAAATACGTTGGGCGCCATAGCCTCCGTCACCTCAAAATTGAACAAGGTGGTTTCTTCTGTGGCTTCCACCCAATAGGAGTCCACCACTTTCGAACCGTTTTCTACCGACACCAGGGCACGCCCCTGGCCACCAGTGGGAATGGAGAGGTGCACTTTTTCACCTACCTCGTAACGCTTTTTGTCGGTGCCAAAGGTGAGCATGGAAGCACCCCCTGGGTTTTCGCGTTTGCCACGTCCGGCCCAGCCGGGCCAATCTACAAAGACTACTTTGGCAGCGCTGTGGCCGCTTCGGGGATCTTCTACCCGCACAAGGTAGCGGCCCCAATCGGGGTACTCCACTTTAAAGGTTGTTTCACCAAAACCGCCAGAGGTAGATACATTTTTGGAGAGCAGGCGAACGGTGCGCGTGCTGCTTCTAAAACCTGCCAGGTCTTCGCCCGATTGCGATTCCCACCACCAGCGCCAGGAGAGTTTGAACACCTCCACCCGCAGGCCGTTACGGCTCACCTTGTTACCGTCGGCATCGAGGGAAATCAATTCTATTTTGTGGTCTTCATCGGTGAGCAACATGCCCCGCGCCTGATCGCCTTTGGGTGTTTTGAGGCCTACATAGCTCGAGTAGGGCTGAAAGGGAATGGAAAAACGATCGATGCTAAAGTCTCCGCTTTCTTCGTAAACCCGGGTTACAAAGTTGGCCTTCAAAGTGCCTGGAGCTTCGTTTCCCGCATCCAGGTCCAGGTAAAGGTTGGCGTTGCCCTCAGCATCCAGCTTGCCTTCAAATACCGTTTGCTCGTCGGCAGAATAGCTACGGGTAGGGTCGTCAAACTGGTAGTCCTGGTATTTGCCAAAGTCGGTTTTACCTTTTACCAAAGTAACATTCACGTCTGCTTTGAGGTTACGGGCAGTGGCTCCGTGCAACCATTTGGCCGCCAGTTTTCCTGAGAGGGCACCGCCAGCACCCGTGAGGCGTTCGGTACCGAAATCAAGGTTGATTTTTAAACGGTTCGGTTTCACCGTCTCGATACGGAGGGGGCGACTGAAGGAAGCGCCACCTACCTGCACCTTTGCTGTCCAGTAACCGGTGGGAGCTTCTACCTCCGTTCGGGTGCGGAAATCGTAGAAACCGTTGAGGCCGTTGGAACGCACCAGGCGTTGTACGGTTTGTCCCGAAGGATTCACCAATTCCAAAGTCACCGGATGCGTTTCGGGCAACACCCCTTCTTTGTCTTCGAGCACAAAAGTGAGGTAAAGCGAATCGCCCGGCCGCCAGACACCCCGTTCGCCGTAGAGGTAACCTTTCAATCCGCGTTGCACCTCCTGGCCACTCACGTCAAATTTGCTCACCGAAAGGGCAGAACCATCATCGAGGCGCAGGTAGCCCCGTTGCTTTTCTTTGCGCGCCACCAACAAGTAGGGTTTGCTCTGTAGGGCTACTACCGCCCGGCCATCGCCATCGGTGGTGGTCGAACCAATTTTCTGTTGTTGGTAGTTGAGCAAGTCAATCTCCACACCAGAAAGGGGAGCGGTGGTCACCAAATCGGTGACGACAATGTTCAATTCGTTGTTTTTTCCGGCCTTGGCAATGATGCCCAGGTCCGAAGCCAACACGTTGCGCGCCTCGCGGGTACGGCTGGTGATCATGTAATACGACGGGGTGCAAGGGTTGTCACGGTCGTCGTAGTTGTAATCCGAGTTGTAGTAGTAATCGTCGTAATAATAGTCCTCGTAATAATCCCAGGAAGAAGTCTCGTCCCACGATTCGCTGTCCCAATCGTCTGCTACTTCGGCGAGTTCGTTTTCTGTTTCATCCGCTTCACCTTCGCAAGGGTAGAGGCTGTGTTTTTGGGCAAAGCTGAGTTCTATCCGGTAAATGGCTCCGGGTTCCGTTTCCATCAATTTGGAAAGATCGATGCTGAACGCGTTCCACTGGCTCAGGTCGGCGGCTTGTTGCGAAAGGGAGATTTCCTCGCGGTGAACGATGCGACCCACGCGTTTCATTTCTCGCTTGCCATCCAGTTGATTCACCTGTAGAAACTGGGCTACATTGTCTTCAAACACTTGAATGACCTTCACTTGCACCCCGCTGAGGTTCACTGCCCGGAAGGGAAAAATGAGGCCGTTGGAACTGGGCAAAATCACCCCGTCACCCACCAATTCAATGGCCGGTTTCAGGTCTTGAAAGGTGACCGAGGCACTGGTGCCTTGTTCGAATTTGTAGCCGAGAATGTTTTCGATGCCCTCGTTGATCTCCACCTTTACCGTACCACTTTGACGCTCCGAAGGGTAGACCCGGATCTCGTTGTCTTCTACCAACAGGCGGGCAGCCTGACCGTTGGCCATGCGCACCAGCCCCCGCAGGTTTTGCCGTTCGGCCAGTGGGTCGGAAAAAACCAGGGCCACGTATTGTTCCGGGTATTGAATCACGCGAGTGGTCATCAGTCGAAAATCGCCCAGGGCTGGAATTTCTACTTTCCTTTCTCCCTTCGTTTCGTCCGCTCCGATCGGATCACCGTTCCAGCTTACTTCCACTTCACTGGCATCTTCACCCCGTTGGATGCTGTCAATCTGAAAGCGGTGTTGGCGTTGGTTTACATCGTGCTCCCACCTTACTTGCAAGTTGCGTCCGTTTTGCCGGGCTTGCAACACTTCATTCACGGTTTTGTCCTCGGCCACATCGGCGGTGTTGATGGTGCCTTGCAACTGGTACCATTCAAGGTTGCGTTTCTCGTAGGTTTTGAGTCCTAAAAGTTCCAGTGCCAGGTTTTGCTGGATGATCTGGAATTGAAATTCGAACGTTTCCAAGGCTTCGGTGACCGTGAACAACTCTTCCAGAAAAAAACGCGCACCGTAGGTTTCGCCAGAGCGTAAACGTTCTTCAGGTCGAAATTCGATGGTGCGTGGGTCTACCCACCAGGCCTCTCCGTCGATGCCCGGGTCAAAATCGAATAAGTCGTCGTCGATCGGTTGGTCCGTTTGCAGCTCACCCGAATACGGCTCTGCCAACCGAATGCGAATAATCGACTCGCCCGATATCACTCCAGAGGTAAACGCCGAAATGTAGGCACTAAAGGCCGGGTTGATTTTGGGAGGCATTTTATCGCCGGAACAAGTTACCAGCAACAAGCCGCACAACACTGCGGCCAATGTTTGTAATCGATGAGTGCGCAACCAGGAAACCATGGAGAGAAGAGGTTTGGGGTAAGTAGGTTTAGGAAGGATAAAGGTAAAACAGCCCTTTCAATATTGAAAGGTGTTGTCTTCCTCCTTTTGAGTTGGAAAAAAAGCTGGTCTTGAAGCGAAGAAATGGGCTAAGAAAGAGCAATTTTTCACCTTACAGGTGACCAGAACGGTTTATCCTTCCTCGTTTTCTTCTTCCATCTTTTTGCGAAGGACTTTTCCTCCGGTAATGAACAAAGAAACCAAGCCCAAAGTAGTGGTACTAAAGATGGCTCCGGCAAGCCATTCGTGATCATGCATGCCCAGATAGATGGCACCTGCCAAACAGCCAAAAACGATGGAGAATCCCATAAATAGACCGGTTCCCTTGAAGATGAGTCTTTTGGAGCTTTGCTTTTCGTGCAATTGCATTTCTCTTTC
>CALCCE010000020.1 GCA_937899835.1 uncultured Flavobacteriales bacterium
CTGTTAGCTTCCAACTACATTCAAAGTTGGATTCGTCAAACCTTGTTGGTTTATCGAGCGGAACAAAACCTGGGAGATTCCGAAAAAGACGTTCAAAAACAAATTGAAGATTACCGAAACTCTTTATTGATTTATGCTTTTGAAAGGGAATTGGTAAGGCAAAAACTGGATACCAACGTTTCGGCAGAAGAGATTCAGAGTTATTACGAAAATAACCAAGGCAATTTCGAGTTAAAAGACTACATCGTTAAGGTGTTTTACGTAAAACTGGAGAAGAATACGCCAGAGCTTGATAACTATCGGGAATGGATGGTTTCTAAAGATCCGGAAGACCGGGCAAAATTAGAGGATTATTGCCGCCAGTTTGCTGTGAATTTTTACCTCGACGACGAAAATTGGCTCTACTTTGACGACTTAACCAAGGAGGTTCCGGTGAAGGAATTTAACATCGAAAAGTTCCTCAAAAACAGTAATTTGGTGGAACTTGAAGACGATCTTCATCTCTATCTGCTCAACGTAAAAGATTATCGATTGAAAGACAGCACTTCACCCTTGAGTTTGGAGCGTGATCGCATTCGAAACATCATCCTCAACCAGAGGAAGGTAAGCCTGATCAATGAAATGAAGGAAACCATCTACCAAGACGCTGTTGGAAACAACCATTTCGAGATTTATAAGTAACCCTTGCCAAGCTTCCACGTCTCATTTGATAAAAGTTTACTGTAACCCAATCAGCCCATCCGATTATATCCGCGTTTAACACGGACTTTCATGAAACATTTATCACATTTTTTACTATTTACGCTGGTCTCGCTCATAGGGCTAAATGCCATTGCGCAAGGAGACAAACAGGTTATTGACAAAGTGATTGCGGTGGTTGGCGACAATGTCATTCTTAAATCGGACCTGGAAAACCAATACATTTCTTTTTTGGGTTCGGGTGGAGAGGTTACCGCCAACACCCGCTGTGAGATACTGGAAGAGTTGCTCTTTCAAAACCTGCTTTTGAATCAAAGTAAGCTGGACAGTTTGGTTGTTTCTGAAGGGGAAATTCAAAACGAGATTGATCGGCGTTTGCGTTATTTTGTTAGCCTGTTGGGGTCAGAAGAACGCCTTGAAGAAGAGTATAATAAGTCTATTGTGGAAATTCGGGAAGAATTTCACGACTTGGTAGAAGACCAATTGTTGATTCAGCGGATGCAGGGTAAGATTACTGAAAGTGTGGAAATTACTCCTGCTGAAGTGAAAACCTTCTTCAATGACATTCCGAAAGATAGCCTGCCGCTCATTGGGGCAGAGGCAGAGATTGCTCAGATTGTAAAAGAGCCTCCGGTAAGTGATGAGGAAAAAAAGCGCGTGAAGTATGAATTGGAAGAGCTTCGGCAGCGGGTTCTCAAAGGTGAAAACTTCGGTACCCTGGCCTATCTCTATTCTGAAGATCCTGGTTCGGCACGTCAAAATGGAGAGCTTGGCTTTCTAAGTCGCACCCAGTTGGTTCCAGAATTTTCTGCCGTGGCTTTTAATCTGGCTCCTGGTGAGGTTTCCGACATCGTTGAAACCGAATACGGTTTTCACATTATTCAGGGAATCGCCAAAAGGGGAGAAACCATCAATGTGCGGCACATATTAAAAATCCCAAAGGTTTCTAACGCTGACTTAACCAAAGCCAAACGAGCACTCGAGAAAATTGCGGGCAGTCTTGTTCAATATGATACCCTCACCTTTGAATTAGCGGCAGGCCTTTATTCCGACGATAAAGAAACTAAGAATAGCCGTGGTATGCTGGTGAACCCTGGTGACGGCACCACTCGTTTTCCGTTGGAGCAAATCGGACAAGCCGATCCGAGCTTGTTTTTTGTGGTAGATAAACTGGAGGTAGGGCAAACCTCTGATCCGGTGGTGATGCAAAAACCAGACGGCTCGCGTGCCTACCGATTGGTAAAGCTTATCAGTGTGACAGAACCTCATCGTGCCAACCTGGCACAAGACTATCAACGCATCCACGATATGGCCTTGGCCCAGAAGCGGGAAAAAGCCATTACCGATTGGATCAATCAAAAGATTGGAAATGCCTACATTCGGATTGACGATGATTACGCCCAGTGTAGCTTCCAAAATTCCTGGGTGATGACCCAGTAAGAAACCCCAAAAAGAAACTGAACGATGTCGGAATTGAATTTTTCGAGTGATGTAGAAGCCGCAAAGGCTTTCATGGGAAAATATGAAACCCTTAACCAAGAAATTGGAAAAGTCATTATAGGGCAAAAAGACGTTGTAAAAAGCGTACTGATTTCGGTCTTTTCACGGGGACACTGTTTGCTGGTAGGCGTGCCTGGCTTGGCTAAAACCTTGCTGGTAAATACCATTTCAGACGCTCTTGGCCTTGATTTCAGCAGAATACAGTTTACGCCAGACCTGATGCCCTCTGACATCATTGGCTCAGAAATTCTCGACGAAAACCGGCAGTTTAAATTTATCAAAGGGCCGCTTTTTGCCAACATCGTGTTGGCCGATGAAATCAACCGAACTCCACCAAAGACCCAGAGTGCCTTGCTTGAGGCGATGCAGGAGCGGGCCATTACTGCTTCCGGGCAAACTTATCAATTGAGTAAACCCTTTTTCGTTTTAGCTACTCAAAACCCGATTGAGCAAGAGGGAACCTACCCTTTGCCCGAGGCACAGTTAGACCGTTTCATGTTCAACATTTGGGTAGACTATCCGTCATTCGAAGAAGAATTGGAGGTAGTAAAAGCCACCACCTCAGATCAGACGGTTACTGTCAACAAAGTATTGTCTGCCGAAGAGATTGTTTATTTCCAAGGGTTGGTCCGTCGTATTCCGATTGCTGACAATGTGTTGGAATTTGCAGTACGCTTAACCGGTAAGACCCGCCCCGACTCTGATATGGCTCCGGCATTGGTAAAAGAGTTTTTAAGTTGGGGAGCAGGTCCCAGGGCTTCACAGTATTTGGCCATCGGTGCGAAATGTCATGCTTTATTAAGTGGGAAATTCTCCCCCGATATTGAAGATGTAAAAGCAGTGGCGGTTTCTGTATTGCGTCATCGGATTGTACGCAATTATAAAGCGGAAGCCGAAGGATACTCTGTAGAACGAATCATTGAAGAGTTAACAACCGCCTGATCGGTTTTCAGGACAACCTAACACAGCAAGAGCGGAATCGAAAGGTTCCGCTTTTTTTTGGTTCTCTTCCAATGGTAAATGATCGTGTTTTGTACATCAAACCCGATTTATGTACCTCTCCAATTTTTTGATAGCGCCTATTTTAATCGACTCTTTCGCTGTTATCATTTAGCCACCAGTTTTGTTCTTCGACTAACTTTTAAACCATATTGTTGACCTGACGCCGTGAAAGGCGATGCTTGAACAACACTATGATGTCTTCCATTTCAGTGGGAGAATGGTCAGTGACATATTGAATCACTTTTTCAGAGTCTTGGCCCTCAATTTCTTCAATGAGCTTGGTATGGTCATCAGGGAGCCGAAAAGGGACTGAATAAATATTTCAGTTCCTCATTTACAATATGTAATAAAAGATTTACTCGAAGGCTATCCAAGGTGTTTTGCATCATCTCTTCGGCATAGAGAATAGAACAAATAAAAAACGGGCTGCCCGAAAACCGAACAGCCCGTTTGAAATCTAACGAAGATTCGACTTTGATCAATAATAGATCAATCGACGAACTTTAGCAATGTATTTAGCCATCCGAATCACTTGCTTGGTATATCCAAATTCGTTGTCGTACCATACATACAGTACGATGTTTTTACCATCTGGGTGAACCAAAGTAGCAGGACTATCAAATACGGAGCAACAGGTGTTGCCAATGATGTCGTTGGATACCAACTCTGGTTCAATCGAATAGTTGATTTGATTAACCAGGTCGCCTTCCAAAGCTGCTTTGCGCATGATGCCGTTCACTTCTTCCACAGTAGTGCCCTTTTTAACGGTTAGCATCAAGATGGCCAATGAGCCGTTGGGAGTAGGTACTCGAACGGCATTGGCCGTCAATTTATTAGACAACTCAGGGATCACCTTAGTCACCGCTTTTCCGGCACCGGTTTCTGTAATCACCATATTAATGGCTGCAGAACGTCCACGCCGGGACTTTTTATGCATGTTGTCCAACAAGTTTTGGTCGTTGGTATAGGCATGCACCGTCTCGATGTGTCCTTTCTCTACGCCAAGGTTATCTTCGATCACTTTCAGCACAGGCACAATAGCATTGGTAGTACAAGATGCAGCACTGTATAAGGTCTCGTTTTCAATGTCGAGCGACTTATGGTTAACACCATAAACAATATTAGGTACTTCTTTACCCGGAGCAGTCAGCAACACTTTGCTTACCCCTAAAGCTTTCAGGTGCAGTCCCATGGCTTCACGATCGCGATAAACCCCGGTGTTGTCAATCAGTAAGGCATCTTGAATCCCGTAGGACGTATAATCGATGGAAGAAGGATCTTTACTGGCGATCATCTTGACGGTTTGTCCGTTGATGATCAGCGCTTTGTTCTCCAAATCTTCCACTACAGTGCCAGGAAATGGACCGTGAACAGAATCCATGCGCAACAGGGCAGCCCTTTTGATGATCTCTTTGTCGCTGTCTCCACGGGTAACAATAGCGCGAAGGCGCAACTGTTGACCTTTGCCAGATTGAAGCACCAACTCACGGGCCGCAAGGCGGCCGATGCGTCCAAATCCAAAAAGCACGACATCCTTTGGAACGATGGGCTCATTGTCAGTTGCTGCAAACTTGCTGAGGGTGTGACCCAAGAAATCGGCTGGTGTAGGAAATTCGTGTTGCACTTCCAACCACTCACCGGCAAGCTTACCAATATCGAGTTTGGAAGGGGCTAAGTCCATGTTCAGCATTTCACGTGCCAGGGCCGCAGTTTGATTAACGTGTATGGGCTTGCCCACCACATTATTCGCATAACGGTGCAATTGCAATACTTCAGAAATATTACGGTCCACAAGCGGGTTGCGAAACAACACGAGTTCCACTGATTTGTCAAACAACAGACGCCCGATCGAGTGGATCAGGTCTACTGCTTCTTTTTCCTGATTGACGTAGTCGTTGAGGCTGGTTTCGTAATTCGCATCCACCCCGTTCAGGGTGCCTGCATCACGGTTGGTCATAGGAATAGATTTATGTAAGGATAGGGTTGAAATTACTGGCCTAAGTAGGCTTTCAACAGGTTGCTGCGCGAAGTGTGGCGCAACCGTCGAACGGCCTTTTCTTTAATTTGTCGTACCCTTTCGCGGGTAAGATCAAACTTATCTCCAATTTCCTCCAGGGTAAGTCCGTGCGGCAATCCAATTCCAAAAAATAGCCGGATAACGTCACGTTCCCTTTCGGTTAGGGTGAGCAGTGAGCGCTCAATTTCTTTTTGGAGCGACTCCTGCATCAAATGCGTATCAGTTTTAGGAGAATCTGTGTTCGGCAACACATCTGCAAGGCTGTGGGATTCACCTTCTTGAAAAGGGGCATCCATCGACACATGCCTCCCAGAAACCCGCATGGTATCTTGTACTTTTTCTTCAGGAACTTCGAGGGCCACCGCCAATTCTTCGGCAGAAGGAGGACGCTCGTACTCTTGTTCGAGTTTAGAAAATGCCTTGTTAATCTTGTTAAGAGAGCCTACCTGATTGAGCGGAAGCCGCACAATACGCGATTGCTCTGCCAGCGCCTGCAAAATGGATTGACGAATCCACCATACGGCATAAGAAATAAACTTAAACCCACGGGTTTCGTCAAAGCGTTGAGCCGCCTTAATCAATCCAAGGTTACCTTCATTGATAAGGTCAGGCAGGGTAAGGCCCTGGTTCTGGTATTGCTTGGCAACGGATACAACGAAGCGCAAGTTAGCCTTAACCATCTTTTCCAAGGCGTTGGCATCTCCGGTTCTGATAAGACGAGCCAATTCCACTTCGTCCTCGGCGGTAATAAGGTCTTCCCGACCAATTTCCTGAAGGTATTTGTCCAGGGATTGGCTCTCCCGATTCGTGATGGATTTGGTGATCTTTAACTGCCTCATATTCTGCGAGATTTGTCGATTCGGTAACCCCCGAAAATTTATCCGGCAAAGGTAAGTTGGTTTTTTTTCAAAACCAACCGGGGTTTGCAATTCATTGGCCGGTTTTTTGAAACGGTTTTTAAAAAATTAAAGCGCTGTTTATCAGCGCTTTAATTTGAACTTATGCAGACAACTTTGGTTCAGTATTTTTCGGAACTTACATTCCAAATCCATAGTAGGCCTGAACCCCGTTGGGATAAACCCCTTCAATCAATACACCGCCCTTTTTTCCTTTTAGGGCTTCATTGAGTTCGTTGACATTATTCACCGGCTTTTTATCCACTTTGGTAATGATGAAGCCCTCTCGAATTCCTGAACTCATCAATTTGCCGCGCTGCAGGCGATTCACCTTTAAGCCGGTTTCGATTTTTAGTTTGCTTTTCTCTTCCTCTTCAAGGTTGGAAAACTCTGCGCCAAGGGCGGAAGATACTTCACTGATGTCCCGATCCATCAAATCAGTATTACCGTATTGATTCTTGAGAACCAAGGGGAATTCGAGTTCTTTTTCCTCCCGCTGTACTGTAACAATTACACTGTTTCCAGGACGAAATTTAGACAGCTGCTCCTGTAATTCGGGAACATCTTTTACTTCAACGTTTCCAATTTTACGAATCACATCTCCTGACTCAATTCCGGCTTCTTTGGCTGCTCCATCACTGGTTACTCCTGCGATATACACACCCGACAAAACATCAAGATCTTCGGCTTCAGCCAGCTGAGCGTTTACATTTCTTATGGAGACGCCAATGAATGCTCGTTGAACCGTTCCAAATTCCATCAAGTCGTTTACTACTTTTCTAACGATGTTGACGGGTACCGAGAAGGCATAACCAGCATAGCTACCGGTGTTGGATTTAATGGCCGTATTGATGCCGACCAATTCTCCTTGGGCATTTACCAAAGCACCCCCACTGTTGCCAGGGTTCACTGCCGCATCAGTTTGGATGAACGATTCAACTGCTGAAATACCGCCTTGTGATTTGTTACGCAAGATGTTGATGTCTCTACCTTTAGCGCTCACTATTCCAGCCGTAACCGTTGATGTTAGGTTGAAAGGGTTACCGACGGCAAGTACCCATTCGCCTACTTTAACGCCGTCAGAGTTGCCATAAGGTACAAAGGGAAGGTCGTTGGCATCGATCTTTAGGAGCGCCAGATCCGTATTAGGATCGGTGCCAATGACTTCCGCAGTATATTCTTCATTGTTGTTCAGCGTAACCAGTACTTCGTTGGCTTTATCAATCACGTGATTGTTGGTGACAATGAAACCATCGGCAGAGAGTATCACCCCTGAGCCAGACCCCTGGGCCTGTTTTTGACCTTGACCGGGATACCCAAAAAAGTATTCCATGAGTGGATCGCCAGAGGTTTGCCTTTGAAACGATGTTTTTACATGCACTACCGCATTGATGGTACCTTCAGCTGCATTGGTGAAATCAACTGGTGTACCTGCCATGGAAGGAAGCCCAACCAATTGATTATTGGCGGACGATTGAAGATCGTTAGGTTCTTCTAAATTGGTTTGAACAATGACTTTTGGTTGCTCTTCCAGGAACTTGTATGTTCCCACCGAGACAAAACCGCCAATCATCGCAGCTAAAAATAACCCTAAGTACTTTTTCATATCTCTATTAGTTTGTGGTGTGAGTTTTTTCGTTGGACTACTGATCAAAAAACGCGCCTAAATCCTTCATTGTTGCTGCTTGGCTGTTAAAGATTGTTAATCGAAAAAGGGCTGTCATTTTGCTAGAATGTAGCTGATTTCAGACCTTTAGCAAGTGATGGGAACACCAAAGGTTTCTGTATACATTTTGATTGCTTTTCTGCTTGGTTTGCTGATGGGTGGAGTAGGGGTAAAAGTCTTATTGGAGCGAGAAAATAACAACTCAACAGAAGTAACCGAAAAGAGCAACAGTGCTGATCCTTCTGCGAAGGTTGTTGCAGACACTGTCACGTTTGCTGAAGAAAAACCAGTAAAGGCTGCAAAGGTGTCATCTAAGGTTGTCCCAAAACCAAAAGTTGAAAGGCAACCACAAGAGCCATCCTTCAAGAATATAGACTCCACTGTTGTAGATAGCGCAGCCGTCGTTCCAATTGATTCGATAATGAACGACAGCATCGGCATAGCAAGTGCCGTAAACCTTATAGATTCTATGGGACTGGTTGCTAAAGAAGATTTCTACGTTAGTGATTCGATATTTGCCTCGGATACAATTATTACTGGTGAAGCACCTGGAGAAAAACCAATTGTGATCAAGAAAGAACAATATTTAGGGGGTAGAAAATTGATGATAACGGTTTTGGATACCACGACTCAAAAGCGGGCCAAGGATTCACTGCTCACCCAGTTGAGCGGAGTAGTAGAGGCCAAAAATCCAGATTCTATTCTGGTGGAGTTTTGGCGTTCTCCACTCAATTATAAAGGATATAAAATGGCCAATAATAAATTGGTGATCTATGGTTTGCAAAGGCAATTTAAAATTTTGAAGGTCTACCAGTTGAACGAGAAAATTTACTTGCAACACCTCGGGGTGGTTTATGGAGTGGAGCATACTTTTGCTTACAAAGCGTTCGATCCTGTGGAAGATCCCAATTTGCTCAACCGATTGCGTCCATGATTACTTCTTTTTCTAAATACCAAGGCACGGGCAACGACTTTGTCATTATCGACAACCGTGAAGGACAATTTCCTGCTCAGGATTTTAATTTCATTGCCCGATTGTGCGATCGTCGATTTGGAATCGGTGCTGACGGACTCATTCTTGTGCAGGAGGTTGCTGGTTTCGATTTTGAAATGCGCTATTACAACGCCGACGGTCGATTGGGCTCAATGTGTGGAAATGGCGCTCGTTGTGCCGTGGCATTTGCCCATACCCTGAATTTATTCGAGTCGAAAACCCACTTTTTGGCCGTAGATGGGCCACACGATGCTTTTTTTCTGGGCGACCGGGTACGCTTGCTCATGCAGGATGTCAATGACATAGAAGAGGTGGGGAACGACTTTTTTCTCGATACTGGATCTCCTCATTACGTTCAATTTGTCGAGGATTTGCAGCAATTAGATGTCGCTACTGCGGGACGAGCTATTCGATACAATGATCGTTTTCGGGAAGAAGGAACCAATGTGAACTTCCTTGAGCTTAAGGATCAGCACCTGGCCATCCGAACCTATGAACGCGGAGTGGAAAACGAAACGTTTTCTTGTGGAACTGGAGTAGTTGCTTCTGCAATCACCGCTTTTCGAACCGGCATTGCCAAGGATCCAGAGCGCATACTATTGAAAGCAATAGGCGGAGACTTGAGTGTCTCTTTGGAAAGCAATGGAGCCCATCGGTTTTCCAACATTTGGCTGGAAGGCCCCGCTACATTCGTTTTTGAAGGATCGATCGACCGATGAGCCAATCCATTTTGCAGGGGGAGCGCATTCACCTCCGAGCCGTAGAACCAGCAGATGTTGACGCATTGTACCAGTGGGAAAACAACCCCGAAAACTGGAAAGTATCCAATACACTCATTCCTTTCTCCCGCCATTTGTTGGAACAATACGTCCATTCTGAGCACGATTTGATGCTGCAAAAGCAGTTGCGCTTGATGATCATTTCCAATGAAAATGGGGCTCCTGTAGGGTGCCTCGATCTGTTTGATTTTGATGCCTTACACCTGAGAGCGGGCTTGGGAATCATCATTGCTGAGGTGGACAACCGACGGAAAGGGTTAGCTACCGAGGCCCTTCACCTGATAATCCGATACGGAAAGGAAGTGATTCAATTACAGCAATTGTATTGCAGTATTCTGTCGGGTAACGCATCCAGCATTGCGCTATTCGAGAAAGCAGGTTTTATAAGAACTGGTACCCGAATTTCCTGGCGAAGGCAAGCGGACAGCTGGGAAGATGAGCACTTTTACCAGTTGATTTTCCGTTAAGCACCAACCCCAATATGGAGTAGCATGTTCAAAAAAGTGTTCATTGTAATGATATTAGTTCTCCTGGCAGGAGGAGGATTCGTGGGTTGGCAGGCTTATCAAGCCATATACCAACCCAACGTTGTGCTTGAAGATAACGACAGTCCTTATGTATACATAGCCACCGGAGACGATTTTCAAAAGGTAAGTGCTCAACTCTACGAGCGGAAAATGATCTTGAACCGAAGTTCTTTTGAGTGGGTAGCTGAACAGAAAAAGTATACCGGACACGTTCGACCCGGCAGGTATAAAGTGGAAGCGGGCATGACCAACTCCGAACTGGTCAACTTGCTCCGATCTGGAAAACAAGAACCGGTAAAACTTGTATTTCACAATGTGCGGACACTGCCCGACCTTGCCGGGCGCATTGCCCGCCAAATTGAAGCTGATTCTACTAAGCTTGTTTCGGCGATGCTTTCTACAGAGTCTGCTCGTGAATATGGTTTCAACGAACACAGTTTTCGTTCCATGTTTATTCCCAATACCTATCAGTTGAACTGGAATACCAGCGCCAAACAGTTTCTCGACCGAATGGCACGGGAGTTCAAAGTCTTTTGGAACGAAAAGCGGAAAATGAAGGCCCGGGAACTTAATCTGCAACAGAGCGAGGTACATACTTTAGCCTCGATTGTGGAAGAAGAGACCAGCAAAAGAGAAGAGGCACCAAGAATTGCCGGAGTATATGTAAACCGCTTGCGCAAAGGAATGCCACTGCAAGCGGACCCCACTCTAAAATGGGCAATTGGAGATTTTACCATCAAGCGACTGCTTGACAAAGACAAGGAGATCAACTCACCTTACAACACCTATAAATACAGAGGGTTGCCGCCGGGGCCTATCCGGTTGGCAGATACCCGCTACATTGATGCGGTGCTGGATTACGAACGGCACGATTACCTCTATTTCTGCGCCCGGGAAGACTTTTCGGGTTATACGAACTTTGCAAAAACTTATGCGCAGCATTTGGTCAATGCCCGGAGGTACCAACGCGCCTTGAACCAAAGAAAAATATACCGTTGACGATCATGAGTATTGAAAAAATCAAATTTGGAACCGATGGTTGGCGGGCTTTGATTGCCGAGCGTTTTACGGTAGAAAACGTGGCCCGTATCACGTTAGGAGTCAGTGCATGGCTCAAGCTGCATTTTGATCAGCCCACAGTAGTGCTGGGGCACGACTGCCGCTTTGCCGGTGAATTGTTTGCCGAAACCATTGCCCGAATCCTCGCCCGGGAGGGAGTGGAGGTGTTGATGGCACAAGACTTTGTTTCCACCCCCATGGTTTCTTTAGGCACCGTTAGCCATCAGGCGAGTTTGGGCATTATTCTCACTGCAAGCCACAACCCACCGGGTTATCACGGTTATAAGCTCAAAGGGCATTACGGAGGTCCTTTGCTACCCGATGGAATCGCAGCAGTAGAGCAGGAGATTCCTGACGTTTCCAATTACCATCACACGGGTGGCACTTCATTAGCAGAATTTATAGACCAAGGAAAAGTAAAGATCGTTGAATTAGAGGCCGAATACCTGGCAAAGGTGCGAGGCAGTTTTGATATTGATGCGATCCATCAATCAAACCTCCATTTGGCTTATGATGCCATGTATGGTGCAGGTCAGCGAGTGGTGCCGCAACTCTTACCCAAAGTGCGTCTGTTTCGCTGTGAGCACAATCCTCATTTTCATGGTATTGCTCCTGAGCCCATTTTAAGGAACCTCGGTTTGTATTCAAGCTTCATTCAAGCCGTGGGAGATCTGGACTGTGGACTAGCCACCGACGGCGATGCCGATCGTATTGGTTTAATGGATGGAAATGGCCAATACGTCGATTCGCACCACATCATGTTACTGCTTATTCACTACCTGCATCATTACAAAGGTTGGACAGGAAAGGTGATCACGGGATTCAGTTCTACGGTAAAAATTGCTCAATTGTGTAAGCACTATGGACTCGACCTTGAGGTGGTACCCATTGGCTTCAAGCACATTTGTGGAAGAATGCTGGAAACCGACGTGTTGAGGGGGGGAGAGGAGTCTGGAGGATTTGGCGTGAAAGGCTACATCCCCGAGCGGGACGGTATCTGGAACGGACTCGTGCTGTGGGAGTTTATGGCCACTTCCGGAAAGACCATTCGCGAACTTATTGATGAGGTGTATGCGCTTGTTGGTTCTTTTGCTTTCCAGCGTATTGATTTGCACTTACCAGAAACGGAAAAACAGGCCATCGTTGCACATTGCAAGGCGGGTGGTTTTGCCCAATTTGGCGACCTAAAGGTCAATCGATTTGAAGATTTAGACGGCTTCAAGTATTATTTCAATGCTGACGAATGGGTGATGATTCGCCCTTCAGGTACTGAACCGGTGTTGCGTACGTATGCCGAAGCTGGAACTGCGGAAAAAGCTGCGGCTATTCTTGAAGCCACACATCAGGAAATGCGCCAATTGTTTTGATCTGAATACCTTGAATAGAATTGTCTTCATCGGTGTGCTTACTGTAGCCTTGTGCGTTTCTGGGCTATTGGTTAAGGGGCAAGCATTGCAGGATTCTGTTCGTCCAGGACGTTTACGGGGTGTAGTGCTCACCGAATCCATTAGCTATTCCATGACCATGGCCGGGTTATACCAGCTTTGGTATAAAGATGAGGGCCTAAGTAGTTTTCGGTTTTTCAACGACAATCGCAATTGGTTGTTGATGGACAAGGCGGGGCATGCTACCACTTCTTATTATGTGGGTTATGCAGGCATGGAAGTTTTGCGGTGGGCTGGCTTGGATCGAAAAAAAGCGATGTGGTATGGTGCTCCATTAGGCTTAGCATTTCTTACTTCAGTAGAGGTTTTTGATGGTTTCTCAGAAGATTGGGGTTTTTCTTGGGGAGATGCACTGGCTAATTCTGGTGGAACGGCACTCCTCATGGCCCAGGAACTGGCGTGGCAAGAACAGCGGATGCTCCTCAAATTTTCTTATGCTCCAACGGAGTTTGCCAATTATGTGCCCAACGTTTTGGGCAGTTCTTGGAACGAGCGCATCTTAAAGGATTACAACGGGCAAACCTATTGGTTGTCGGTTAATCCTGCTTCCTTTGCTTCTAAGGGCGCCAAAATTCCCCAGTGGCTCAATGTTGCTATCGGATATGGTGCAACCGGTATGACCAGCGGGAGCAGTGCCGACATTCGCGAAGTATGGGTGGATGGAAGGTGGCAACGATTTACCCGCCGTCGACAGGCCTATTTGTCCTTAGACATTGATTTGACCCGTATTCCGTCCAAGCGGCAATGGGTAAAAACTGCATTAGGTTCCATTGGTTTTTTAAAGGTGCCAATGCCTGCGCTTGAGTGGCGTGAAGGAAAAGGACTACTCTTTCGGCCGCTGTTTTTTTAAAATCTGAATAGTTGGTAGCTCAAGAAACCCTTTTGCGGATTAGGTAGGTTGGGGCAATGCTCCTTTTATCAGCCCTCACGCATGTCGATCACGTCCCAATCCATGGGAGGCTCGTATTCGAACTGTGTCGCGTCCGCAGGAACGTTGGTCTCCATGTTAGAAAGCGTGTAGGTAAATACGTTTCCATCCCGGTAAAAAATCTTCATTTCAATCAACTCAGCGCTGTTCGGATTGATTGCCAATTGAAGCGTATGAAAAGGTTTTGAATCTGGTTGCATCGGGTACAGACGCACCAGTGATACGTTTTTACCCGCTATTTGCGATTGGCCTTCCATCCGGTATTTGAAAGTTTCCTCATAGGTGGAAAGCAACTGAGTCGGTGTAATGAAAGCACCGTCCTCCTCCGTACTAACATCGTTGATCTGTACTTCTTCGGTGGCGGGGTTGGCCATCCAAACCGTTTTGGAGTTGCACACTACCGTTACTTCACCCAGTTTCAGGTGGTATCGGTCACCTTGTAGCAACACGTTGCCTTCCTTGGTTTCGTCCACCCCATCGGTGTTACTCATTTTGAAAACAAAGTCAAACTTTAAGGAGGTATAGCTCTCGTGTTTATCGGCCAATTGCTTCAGCAACTTACCGGCTTCAGGATCTTTTGGAACAAGCTCTGATTCAATGACATCTTGTGCCATGGCCACCGAAAAACTGAAAAAGGCCAGGAGGGAAAAAAGTGTTTTCATGATTGCTAACTTGTGAGCTCAGAGGCGTTTTAGCCCCGCTTTTAAATTTCTTGCTCCTCTCCTTTCAATAAGTGTTCCAAACTCATTTCATCGGGGATTAGTACTTGCCGGGCTTTGCTTCCTTCGAAGGGACCAATAATGCCCGCGGCTTCCAATTGATCAATGATTCGCCCTGCTCGGTTATAACCCAGTTTTAATTTTCGCTGCAACAAAGAGGCAGAACCTTGCTGGTGAATGACAACTACCCGAGCGGCATCTTCAAAAAGTGCATCGCGGTCGGCCGCGTCCAGGTCCCCTGCCTGGTTTTGAGCACTTTCATCGATGTATTCTGGTAATAGCAAGGCATCAGGGTAAGCCCGCTGCTGGCCAATAAAATCGGTGATCCGCTCTACTTCTGGTGTATCTACGAAGGCACACTGCAAACGTAGCAGGTCACTACCAGTAGATAAGAGCATATCTCCTCTACCGATCAATTGTTCGGCTCCACCGGCGTCCAGAATGGTGCGGGAGTCAATTTTTGAGGTTACCCGAAAAGCAATTCGTGTTGGAAAGTTAGCCTTGATGGTACCAGTAATGATGTTGACCGAAGGACGCTGAGTAGCGATAATCAAGTGAATGCCAATGGCTCGGGCCAGCTGGGCCAAACGCGCAATGGGAGTCTCCACTTCTTTTCCTGCGGTCATGATCAGGTCGGCAAACTCATCTACGACCAACACAATGTAGGGAAGGAAACGGTGCCCATTCTCAGGATTGAGCTTACGGGCTTTGAATTTAACGTTGTATTCTTTGATGTTTCGCGTTTGTGCATTTTTCAACAACTCATAGCGTTGATCCATCTCCACGCACAGGCTGTTCACGGTATTCACTACCTTTTTGGTATCGGTAATGATGGGTTCTTCCTCGCCCGGAAGTTTGGCCAAAAAGTGACGCTCAATTTTGTTGAAAAGGGTGAGTTCAACTTTTTTAGGATCTACCAACACAAATTTTACCTCCGCCGGGTGGCGCTTGTAGAGCAGCGATGCCAAAATAACGTTGAGGCCTACCGATTTACCTTGACCAGTGGCACCTGCCATCAGCAAGTGGGGCATTTTGGCCAAATCGATGGTGTAGGTTTCGTTGCTAATGGTTTTTCCCAGCACAATGGGTAATGCCATGTCGCTGCCCTGAAACTTTTCGGAAGACGCAACAGTTCTAAAAGCCACAATTTCTGGCTTTTGGTTCGGTACTTCAATACCGATGGTTCCACGACCGGGAATGGGGGCAATGATTCGAATACCAAGAGCCGACAAGCTCAAGGCGATGTCGTCCTCCAGGTTTTTAATTTTGGAGATACGCACACCGGCGGCTGGCACAATTTCGTAGAGTGTAACGGTCGGGCCAATGGTCGCTTTGATCTTCGCAATTTGAATGTTGTAGTTGCTCAGGGTTTCAACAATCCGGTTTTTGTTGGTTTCCAACTCATCACGATCCACCTGAACGTTACTACCGGAATAAGCTTCCAGTAAATCGATTGTAGGGAATTGGTAATCTGATAGATCGAGGGTGGGATCGTATTCGCCAAACTCTTCTACCGGGTTCACTGGTTTTTCAACCGCAGTATCTTCCTCTTCCTGCTTTTTAGCAGCCGCTTCTTCCAACGCCTTGTCCAATTCATCTTCTACCAGTTCTCCTGATTCGGGCTCCGTTTTTTCGGGGACACTGGTTTCCAATTCAATTCCGGAATGGGCTGGCTCAGCTTCTTCCGGAGCTAAGGTGGCGGTTAAAGTAGTTGCTGCTGCAACCGTGGAAGGAGCTCCTTCTACCTCGAGGTCTAAGCCCGGAGAGTCAGGTTGCTCGGTTTTCTGCTGCTCCAATTCAGTTTGTGGAGCAGAACTGTTGGCCACCAGAACAGGCTCGGGAATTTCTTCATCAGGTATCTCAGAATCTTCGGTTGGAGGGTCGAACCAACTATCACCTGTGGCTGATGCAGTCGATTCCTCATCCTCAGATGTTGTTTCGGGTTTGCCCAAAAGTGCCTTCAACCGGTTGAGGTTGGGATCGAAAAAGATGATCACGAAAACCGCCAAAACAAAAAATACGAAGAAGGTGGCCCCAATTCCGCCCAATAAACCAGATAGCCACTTGTTGGCACTGTATCCGAAAGAGCCGCCTAAAAAGTGCAGGTCGGTGCTGGTTTTTACGAAAGTTCCCAAAGCCATACTCACCCATACCAAAGCAAATGCGGTATAAGTAAACGTCTTTTTGAGCGGCAACAAGCTGATTTTGAACAGCACTCGAAACCCTACCAGGAAAAACAACAAAATGAACAGGTAGGAAGAAATACCGAACCAACTGTGAATGAACTGATGCGAGATAATGGCACCCAAGGACCCCAACCAGTTTTCGATATGAATCTCGGGAGTGGAAACGAGGTTCCACCAGGAATGGACCAATTTATCCTGGTCTTCTTTCCAGGTGAAAAGAAAAGAAGTAAAAGCAATCAATAGGTAGGCCGAAAACAAAAGGCAAAGCAAGCCTACAATCCTATGAAGCCGGGTATCTTCGAAAAAACGAGTGACTTTTCCGGGAAATTTCAACTTCGCCGAACGCTTTTTCTTTTTGGGCTTTTTTTCAGGACCTGCAGACTTGTCTTTGTATTGATTCCTGGCTTTACTCATCTGAACCTCAAGGTTTAATCTTCAAATCTATAAACTAAACCTGCCAGAAATTCTTGTGTAGGGAGGAGTTTTCCCCAAGGTTATAAACATCAAAGCCCCGAACGACGGGGCTTTCAGAAAGTATGAAAAGGATGGTCGATTTACCGACCAGTGAATTTTTGCAACTCTTCGGGCGTCATTGTGGTGTAGCCCTCAGGAATTTCGAAACGGCTATCATCAACCGTTTCTTTAACCACCTCGGTTGCAACTAACGTGAGTGTCATTTCACTTTGTTGCGTGGAATAGGAAAGCGGAAAACCCTCCAAACCATTGCTGAAATTGAAACTTGAATTTACCTTCAAGTCTTCGGTATAATAGACCGTCATTGGTGGGTCATCACCAGAAACGACAGTGGCTTTTTTACAGAGAAATCCAGCAATCTCCTTGGTTTCGTCGTGCAAGGTGATCTTCTGGTTGTTGCGCTCCTGTTCGGCTTTTTCGTAGTCCTCGGGTGTAGATTTTACGGCATATTTGGCACCCATGAGGTCCATTAATACAAAAGAAGTTTTAGACTCATGATTGTTCACCGCAATGGTGTTGCCGGTCATGCCATCTTGCACCATCGCCGTTTTTGACCCTTTCACATATAGGGTCGATTCTTTTGGCAACATGCTCTCCATGCCAGCTATTTCGTCTGGCAGATCACTGTAGGTAATCTTGAAAGTGATTTTACCCTCAAACTCTTCGGGTGCAACGGCTGAGGTAAACAACCCCAAAACTGCTACAGACACTGCTAAACATGTAAACAACAATCTCATGATTCAATGATTATTGGTCATCCATTATCTTTTCCAGCTTTCCTTCCAATGAAGGATAGTTGATAGGCTTGTAACCTCCCGGACGCTTAAAGGTTTCCACGGCAATCGAATCCGAAGAAACTTCTTCTGCTACTAATTTCATGTGCATGTTGAACTTGTCGATCTCATATTCCATCAACATGCCATCAATTTGATGAAAGGGCGTAAACCAATTGGGAGCGTTGACTTTTATTTTGTCTGTGTAAAATACCTTGAAGGATAAATCTGGATTGTCGGTATCCGTGATTTTCGCCGATTTACAAGTGTAACCGGCTATCTCCTTTACCTCACCTAAGGGCTCAACAGAATACTTGGGAAACAGCTTCAACATTTCCTGTGCTCCATTCTGATCGAGATCCACCACATATTTGCTGGTGATGATGCGGCACAAGTGCGTTAGTTTGGTATTGGGTTCGTGACTAATGGTGGAAAGTGAAAACATTCCAAAACCTGCCTTCAGGTCGGTTCTTACCTTGTTTTCTTTAAAGGAAAGCAACATCTGATCAGGTAACACTCCAATCAGTCCTTCTTTATCTCCAGGGTTAGGATAGGTGATGTTGTATTTTATGTAGCCTTCTTTTAGTTCCTCGCCCAAAAATTTTGGACCACAACCACCCATAAACAGCATCAGGCCTGCGAGGAGGAGGATTGAACGTAAATTGTGCTTCATGTAGGGGGGAAGGTCGATTTCAAATGTAGGTATTGGCAAAGGTATCAAAATATTCAATCAGATTTAAAGAGGCGTTTTGGTTTGAAAATCAGTCGATTATCACTCGATGATTTGCTAAAGCTTAGTTTCGGAACATTTGGGGATGGCAAGAGTTAATTTTGACGCCTAATACAGGGATTTGCTTCTTGTTAAGTGTTTGTTTTTCAATAAGTTGACAAAATAAATTTTGTGATTTTTGCATCAAGTCTAAAATCCTAACTTTGAGGCGATTTTGAGCATATACTCGGTAATGCGCAATTAAAAAATTACCCCCGAAACCCAGCGATAATGTCGAAATTGAAGATCATAGATGTGAAGTCGGAACTTGGTGCAGGAACCCGAGGATCCAGTCTTGGTCCAGCTGCCATTAGGGTGGCAGCCTGGAATGCAGGAAGCAGTTGGTTTCAAGACAAACCAGTAACCGAAGTGCCTACCTTAAATGAAAGACTTCACCAAGCTTCAACTACTCGATTTGCAAAACAGGTAGAGGGCATTGCAGCCATGTATCAACGAATAGCTGATACTATTGCGGAGACCATTTCTAAAGAACATCTTACGCTCGTTTTATCCGGCGACCATTCTTCAGCCGGTGGCACTATTGCGGGCATCAAAAAAGCTTTTCCTCAGGAAAAAATTGGCGCTATTTGGATCGATGCCCACGCTGATTTACACTCTCCCTACACAACACCATCTGGCAATGTGCACGGAATGCCCTTGGCTGTCTCGTTGAGTGAAGACAATGTACAGTGTCAGAAAAATACACCTTCTGAGGAAACAATAGCGCATTGGAATGCCCTAAAAAATACAGGTGTAGATGGCCCTAAAATTGATCCCAAACACCTGGCTTTTGTTGCGGTTCGAGACACCGAAACCGAGGAAGAAGCGCTAATGGATCGGTTGAATTTGCCTAACCATACTGTAGCTCAAGTACGCGAAAAGGGTGGTACCGCCATTGCCAGGCAACTTTTGGAGCAAATAGCAGATTGTGATAGCATTTACATTAGCTTCGATGTAGACAGCCTGGATCCCGAAATATCTGTAGGAACCGGTACCCCGGTTCCCGATGGTTTGTTAGAAAAAGAAGTTATCGATATGATTTCGGAGTTGCTTCAACATCCCAAGGTAGTTTGTCTGGAGGTGGTAGAAGTGAACCCGACCCTTGATCAACATTGTAATGCTATGGCAGATGCAGCTTTTCGCATCATTAAAGGCTCTATGCGGCACCTTAGCTAATCAACTTTAAAGTATGAACGTGGAAGACCTTCTCCTGCAACAGGCTGCTGCTGCGGTGACTGCCTTGTATGATGCCCAGGTAGATGAAAAACAATTGCAGCTCCAGAAAACCCGGAAAGAATTTGAAGGCGAGTTTACCCTAGTGGTTTTTCCTTTGACCCGAATTTCGCGGCAAAAGCCGGAGGAAACCGCTGAAGCCATTGGAACTTGGATGCTTGAAAATACGGCAGCCATTCAAGCCTATAACGTGGTAAAAGGTTTCCTGAACCTTGCCCTTACCGATGCTTTTTGGTTGGGTCACTTGCAGACTATGCGCGGCTTTTCCGATTACGGCATGGCCCAACCAAGTGGCCGAACTGTGATGTTGGAATACTCCTCGCCCAATACCAACAAGCCTTTGCATCTCGGCCATGTGCGCAACAACCTGTTGGGATATTCGGTGTCCCGCATTTTGGAGGCCAATGGACATAAAGTGATCAAAGCCAATTTGATTAATGACCGAGGAATCCACATCTGTAAGTCGATGCTGGCTTGGCAACGCTATGGAAATGGAGAAACTCCTGAATCTTCAGGCTTGAAAGGCGATCACCTGGTAGGGAAGTACTACGTATTGTTCGATACCCATTACAAAGAAGAAGTAGCGGAGTTGGAGGCAAAGGGAATCGACAATGAAACGGCCAAGAAAGAAGCTCCTTTGTTGAAAGAGGCCCAGGAAATGTTGCGCAAATGGGAAGCCAACGACCCTGCAATTCGCAGTCTCTGGGAAACCATGAACAACTGGGTTTACGATGGCTTTGAAACCACCTACCGCGATCTTGGGGTTTCCTTCGATCAATATTATTACGAATCCAATACCTACCTGCTTGGAAAAGAAACGGTGGAGGAAGGCCTTGCCAAAGGGGTACTCTACCAAAAAGAGGACGGTTCAGTTTGGGCTCGGTTGAGCGATTTCAAACTGGACGACAAGTTGCTGTTGCGTGCCGATGGCACTTCGGTATACATGACCCAGGATTTGGGTACGGCAATTGAACGCTTTCGTCAGTTCCCTGACCTAAAGCAATTGATCTATACGGTAGGAGATGAGCAAAACCACCATTTCAAGGTCCTGTTTCTCATCTTAGGTATGCTTGGTTACAACTGGGCAAAGGATTGTTCTCACCTTTCCTACGGTATGGTAGATTTGCCTTCGGGCCGCATGAAATCCAGAGAAGGTACAGTGGTAGATGCGGATGATCTGGTGGCTGAATTGGACGAGCAAGCTGCAGTAGCCACTCGGGAGAAGGGTAAGCTAGAGGGCATGTCAGAAGAGGAATTGCAAAAGCTGTTTCGAATGATCGGTTTAGGTGCCCTTAAATTTTTCATCTTGAAGGTAGATCCCCAACGCAGGATGACGTTCAACCCGGAAGAGTCGGTGAGCCTGAATGGAAATACCGGTCCTTTTGTACAGTACTCTCATGCACGTATTCAATCGCTGTTGCGGAAGATCCCACATTCGATGGAGGATGCAGTGGTGACCGATCAAACCTTGTTGGCTCCTGAGCGTTCATTGATTGCCTTGCTCAATGACTATCCCCGAATCGTGAAAGAGGCGGGGACTGGCTACAGCCCGGCCCTTTTGGCCAATTATGGATACGATTTGGCCAAAAGCTTCAACCAGTTTTACAACGAAGTGAAAATCAACGATCCGCAGAGTCCTGCAGCACAGGTACATTTCCGATTGGCCTTGGCCGATATGGTCGGACGGGTGGTAAAGTCGTGTATGGGGCTGCTGGGCATCGAAGTACCCGATCGTATGTAGATTACAGCCGCGGCTTAAAGATTTTGATCTCAAAATTGTCGAGGTCAATGGCTGCTTCGCTGCGTTTCCAAACATAAATTTTCAACCGGTCTTCCGCTGCTTTAAAAGGCGGGAGATTGACTCCAAAATGGCTGGTGTGCCATTGGTTGGAGTCTCTGGGCATGTCTTGAATAGGCAATGCTGCCCAAAAGTAGTTTTCTCCATTCGTGTTTTCGATGCTGAAAACCAGGTTGCACTTTTCAGCGGCTTTAGCTGAAGTGATCCGCCAGGAAATCTGCGCCTCTACATAGGCAAAATGGTGTTGCTCAAGCGTGCCGGCTATAACGGATAGACCGGGTCCGAACCCTTTACCGGGTAGCTGCGCATAGGAATTCCCGTCATCCTGGATCTTGATGGAGTAGGCGGCTCCATCAGAGGCTGAATCGAAGGTGTTGTATTTCTCAAAAATAGGGGAGGGGTGTAAAGGCTGGTAAGGAGGAGCGATTTCTCCCGCAAGTTGTCCCCCTTTCTCGGGGTGAAGTTGAAGAAAGGTGTAAACATATTTTTCAAAATTCATGGCATTGGGATGTAGAATGCCAAACGTATACTGGTAGCTCTGCACGAGGTTGAGTAGCAAACAGATGCCTGCAAAAGCCCCGATAATCTGGAATTTTAGGGAGCGGTTTTTCGATTGGCTCAAATAGTGAATGATGGCCCAGGCCAAGACCGGGTAATGGTCAATAAAAGCCCGGTGCCCGTAGCTGTCTCCAAAATACCAATTCCACCAGGCGGCCACTGGGTAGGTCACCAATACCCAATAGCCGGTAAGGAAAAAAGCGGATCGAGGGTGGTGTCTCCACCAATAAAACAAAGCCGGAAGCAACAACAGCGCAATCGGAGTATAAACCCACCAGCCCTTTCGAAAGCCGAGCAAAACTTGCCATAGTTGGGGAGCTCCCCAATGAAATTTTTCCTGCCCATAAGACCATAGCCAAGCATGCCCACTTTGCCAATACCACAAACCACTCTGCAACCCGAGTAGCAGCACAACGATCCCACCCGAAAGAAGCAAGTTGGGGAGGTGATGCTTTACTTTTCGGGAGAAATCACCTTTCCATTCTGCCGGAGCAAGAACTGGAACCAGCAGCAATACAACGCCAAGCGTAGGACGAATGAGCAAGAGCAATGCCATCAAAACCGCAGATAACCAGAGCTTATGCCAGTTTTCGGTACGAAAGAATCGATCGACTTGCCACAACCAGAGGCTCAAGACTGAAAAACTATAGAGGTGTGACATGCTGGGAGCAAGGCTGCTGTAATACAGCAGGTTGGTGGCCAGCACCACGCCTAAAAGCACAAGGTAGGTGAGTGACCGAGGGTAGCCTCTATGCGTAAAAAATCGTTGAAGGGCATATAGCCCGATCCCCAACCAAAACCAGGCAGCAATACCGATAGCTAGCTGAAATGGTAGGCTGTAGCCATCTACCGGGAATCCTCCTATCCATGCCATTAAGCAACCCAAAGCAAAAAATGGAAGCAGCAGCAGGGATTCTCCCGCGAAGTAGCGGTTTACTTTTCTTCCTTCGGTCTGCGTTTGAAATTTGCCTCGATAAGCCTTTAGCTCCTCTGCATCAAGGAAAGTATAGTGTGGGTCATGATAAATGAAAAGGGCCGGTAAATAAGCGTAATATCCTCTACCATCGCCCCCAATGGTCCATTTCCAGCTGTTGCCTTCAGGGCCAACCCACCGCAAAGAAACGGTGAGCAGGGCCACAAAGAAAAGAATAGGGAGCAATGGCGAACGCATAAACAGGCAGGCAGCTACAAAGGAAAAGTGAAGGTAAAAAAACTCGGCATTCTTCCTCAAAATTGCCCGTCGAGCCAGCGTTTAGATTTGCTAAATTTGCGCTTCTGCGAAAAGCCGCAAAACATGTTTGAAAATTTATCCGAAAAACTCGAACGCTCCTTTAAAGTACTCAAAGGTCAGGGGCAAATTACCGAGATCAACGTTGCTGAAACCCTAAAGGAAGTTCGACGGTCGCTGTTGGATGCTGACGTCAACTTTAAGATCGCCAAAACTTTCACCGAAGAGGTGAAACGGAAAGCATTGGGAGAAAACGTACTAACCTCCGTTTCTCCGGGCCAACTGATGGTAAAGATCACGCACCAGGAGTTGACTAGCCTGATGGGGGGCGAACACACCGAAGTAAACCTGCAAGGTAGCCCTTCGGTCATCCTTATGTCCGGCTTGCAAGGTTCTGGTAAAACTACTTTCTCTGGAAAACTTGCCAACTTTTTGCGCAATAAGAGAAGCCGCAAACCTCTTTTGGTAGCGTGTGATGTTTACCGTCCTGCGGCTGTGGATCAGCTCCACGTACTAGGTGAACAATTGGACATTGAGGTATTCTCCGACAAAGGCAACCAAGACCCGGTGGATATCGCAAAGCAAGCTTTGGTTCATGCCAAAAGCAATGGTTTTAATACCGTTATCGTGGATACGGCTGGACGCCTGGCCATCGACGAGCAGATGATGAACGAAATCGAGACCTTGAAAAAGGCCATTAAGCCACAGGAAACGTTGTTTGTGGTAGACTCGATGACGGGACAAGATGCGGTGAATACGGCCAAAGAATTCAACGAGCGCCTCGACTTCGATGGGGTAGTACTTACCAAATTGGACGGGGATACCCGCGGTGGTGCTGCACTTTCAATTCGTTCGGTGGTCAACAAGCCCATCAAGTTTGTGGGGATGGGCGAGAAAATGGATGCCCTTGACGTATTCTATCCCAAGCGGATGGCCGATCGGATCCTGGGTATGGGAGACATCGTTTCGCTGGTTGAACGGGCACAAGAGCAATTCGATGCCGAGCAGGCGCAGAAATTGCAGAAAAAGATTGCCAAGAACCAGTTTAACTTCAACGATTTCCTCTCTCAGCTCCAGCAAATCAAAAAGATGGGTAACATCAAAGATTTGGTAGGGATGATTCCTGGTATGGGCAAGGCGATGAAAAATGTAGACATCGACGATGACGCCTTCAAAGGCATTGAAGCAATTATTCAGTCGATGACCAATGAAGAGCGGGAAAATCCGGGCCTCATCAATGGAAGCAGACGCAAACGGATTGCGAGTGGCAGTGGCACTACCGTTCAGGAAGTGAACCGACTCATCAAGCAATTTGACGATACCCGCAAAATGATGAAGATGATGTCCAACAAGCAGAGCATGGCCAAGATGATGCGAAATCTTGGCAAGATGCCCGGTATGGGCAATTAAATCAATCTAAAAAAACAAACCCATATGGAACTGCTAGATGGAAAAGTAACCGCTAATGCGGTGCTGGAAGAGCTCACCGAAGCTGTGAATCAAATGAAAGCAGAGGGAAAAAGAGCTCCGCACCTCGCGGCCATCTTAGTAGGAAACGACGGTGCAAGCCTCACCTATGTTGGTGGTAAAGTAAAAGCTTGTGAACGAGTGGGTTTTGAATCTTCTTTGATTCGCATGCCCGAAGAAACCACTGAGGAAGAATTACTATCTAAAGTAGCAGAACTGAATGCCGACGATTCTATTGACGGTTTCATTGTTCAGTTACCATTGCCCAAGCACATCAACGAAGATAAAGTAGTGCAGGCAGTGGCGCCCGAAAAAGACGTGGATGGTTTTCACCCGGTAAATGTAGGCCGTATGGCTTTGGGCTTGCCCAGCTTTTTATCGGCCACTCCCTATGGGATCGTTCAGTTGCTGGAACGTTATAAGATACCTACCGAAGGCAAGCATTGCGTTATTATTGGGCGCAGCAACATTGTTGGTTCTCCGATGAGCATCCTCATGAGGCGCAATGCGCATCCTGGCAATTGCACGGTTACTGTAACCCATAGCCGCACCAAAGACCTCGCTGCATTTACCCGGGATGCCGACATTTTAATTGTAGCACTCGGTCGACCGGAGTTTGTGACGGCTGACATGGTGAAAGAAGGAGCCGTTGTGATCGATGTAGGCATTACGCGGGTAGAAGACACCAGCCGACCAAAAGGCTACCGGGTGACCGGAGATGTGAAATTTGATGAGGTAGCTCCCAAATCCTCCTTCATTACTCCGGTTCCGGGTGGAGTAGGGCGCATGACCATTGCATCACTGATGATGAATACCTTGATGGCTGCCCGCAAGGAAATCTATCCTTGAGCGAATAATCTTCTTAAAAGTCTAATAAAGTGGGAGATCGGGCTTAGAACTGAAGCCCGATGACGAGGATATCGTCTACCTGTTCTAATTCACCTTTCCAGGTTTCGATGGAATCATCGAGAAATTCCCGCTGGTGCGTCATGGGCTTGCCATGCAGGTCCATCAACATCTTTTTGAAAGCGCTATACTTCAATTTCTTTCCTTTCGGTCCGCCAAACTGATCGGCATAGCCATCGGAGAAAATATAGACTGAATCGCCTTTGTGCAATTCGATCTCGTTGTTGGTGTAGCGTGCCTCGGTGTTTTCGTAGTAATTACCGATGGCAATTTTATTCGACTTGAATTCGTGCAATTCACCGTTGCGGATGAGGTATAAGGAGTTATAAGCCCCGGCATACTGAATCATCGGCTCCTGTTTGTTGAAGCTTACTACGGCCAAATCCATACCGTCCCTTACCGTGGTTCCGGCACTTGCTTGTAGGGTATCGCTCAGCCTTTTGTTCACCTCATCGAGAATCTTGGCAGGTTCTACAAGGCCTTGTTCGCGCACTGCTTCGCTCAGCAGGTTGTGACTCACAATGGACATAAAGGCGCCAGGAACTCCGTGGCCAGTGCAGTCGGCAGCGGCAAGTAGCACTTGATTGCCGATGGTTTCCATCCAATAAAAATCACCGCTAACAATGTCTTTGGGCTTAAACAGCACAAAGTGTTCGGGTAAAGAGGTCTCTAAGTCAGAATCTGCGGGTAGAATAGCTTCTTGAATGCGTTTCGCGTAGATAATCGAGTCAGTTACCTGATTGTAGAGTTCGGCAATTTTCAGGCTTTGTAGTTCAATTTCTTCTTTCTTTTGCACTACCTCTGCGGTGCGAAGACGGACCTTTTCTTCCAGTAAGCGCTCGTTTTCCGCCAAATCAGTACGCATCGTTAACAAGGCCTTACCCAAGACATCCTCGTCACTCAAGGGTTGGAAAGGAGTATTGTACTTACCGGAACCCACATCGTTGGCAAAATCCTTGGTTTGCTTCAGGCCGTTGACCACTTTGTTGAGGGCCATGGTCATCTCTCCAATCTCATCGTTGGTGATTTCAGGGGTCTTAGTAGGAAAGACGCCACGACTAAGATCAAGCAACACGATGCGCAGGAAATTTACGGGAGAAACAATGGACCGGGTAGTAACGATAGCGATGAATATGCCAGCAATGATCAATCCGATTCCAAGGGAGATGATCAAGGTTTGTAGCAAGCCAAAGGAATCTACCATGGCGTCCCGCACATCCCTGGAGCTGGTGGCCTGCAATTGAATCAAAGCATCCACTTTTTCCAGAATCTCGTCGGTCTTCATGTAGATCTCACCGCCCTGGTCCACCATACTATTGGCAATGAAGCGGTTCTCTGGCTCTTCGTAGCTCTCAAAGCTGTTGAGCATCGTTTTCACTTCCAGGTGCAGGTCAAAAAGCGTGTTGATGTCTGCGAAAACCAGTTCCATATCCGCTTTTTGCTCATCGGTCCAATAGTCAGAAAGCGTCATGATCTGATCCCGGAGTTCAGCATACTCCTTTTCCGACAATTGGTTAAGCTCCAATTTGTCGGGGTTGTCTTCAGAACTTTGGTAGTGAACCCAGTTGTAAATGAGCATTTTGGACCGTACCGTCAACAGTTTGAGGTCACCCAATGCATTTAAAGAAGGGTTGTAGATAGTATTGATCTGAGTATCAATCTCCCTGGAATCTTTCAACGTATTGAAAGTGGTAATGAAAGCCACTACCGTTGAGAGAATTATGACGGAAAATCCAAGACTTATCCGTCTACCTATGCTGAACCTAAATTTCATTAACTCAATTCCCGATCAATGAGGGAACTTATTGTTTGTTGGGGTCCATACCAGGTTCTACTCCTTGTTTCGAATCAATTTCCTCCAACTGGCGCTCGTACTCCCTTGATTTTTCAACGTCGTTCAAACTGAAGTAAATACCTGAAAGTCCAATGAGTGTTTCGCGTCTTTCAGGATTAAGCGCATAAGCTCTTTTCATGTAAGGAAGGGCCTTGAGAAACAAAGCAATACAAATTTCTTGCTTCTCAATGAGTTCGTCCAATGGCGCGCCATAGTCCATTGTATCAATGATGTGAACTGCTTCGTTGTAGAAGAAGATGCCAAGGTTGTAGTTACCACTAAGATTGTTGGAATCAAGGTCTAAAACCTTGGTGTATGTCTCAACCACCTTTTCGTATAGCTCGCGGTCTTTCACTGTTGCCTCTTCATACATTTTATTGTAAGCAGAGCCAAGAACCAAGTAGAATTGAATGTCCCGATCGTCAAAGTTCATCTCGGAATCAACTTCCCGCATGAGTTCTTTGAAAAGGTTGTAATGCCTTATCGCGGTTTGAAAATCACTGGAGTCTAATGCAAAGGCGGCATCATTATAAAGCGTAGAAGCGAGATAATTGAAAGTCTTGTGGATGTTTTCCACATATTCCTTTTTCTCCGCGTCCAGCGAGAGCGCTTTGCGATAAGATGAAATGGCTTCGAGCCGAAAGGTATGAGCTGTAGACAAGTTTTTGTCGGTTTTAAACAGCTCTTTGTAGATGTATCCACGGATGTACCAGGTGCGGGTTTGATCGGCCAGGGTAGGATCAGAGGTTGCCTTATCTATCAAAAGTTTGGCTTCCTCGTACTCCTTTTCGCTAATCTTGGCCGCAGCCTGCCCAACTAAGTTGAACTGAGCCATGACCCCCGAAACCAGGAACAACAGGAATATGAGTAATGTGAGGCGCTTGAGCATCGTACTGGGGTGGTGATTGCGTTGGTTAGTACACTTTAGAGGCTAACTTTTCCAAAGTCACGCTAACTTTTAGCTTTCTGTTTTCCACTTTTGTTTTATTTAACTCAAACTTCTGCCTTTGGTTAATGATCACAAAGTTAATACCTGGGATGTTGTTTACCAAATCAGAGCTTTCTGTAACTATCAGAGTTGGAGCACTATCCAACTTTGAGAGGGCATTAGAAAGTTTCGATTCATTCATCTTCGGTATGTACAAAACGTGACATTTACCAATGTCGGAGTCTGAATTGTATTTCTGAACTTGTATGCTTTGAGTTGCTACTTTTTTCGTTTTAGACATGTTACTGAGCTCATTGTAGAGTGGTGAATCTCCCAATAAGCCAATCACAAAGTTTCCTTGCTTGTATTCCTTAGGCCACTCAATATATCGGGCAAAGTTGTAAATGAAAATGGCTTTCATCTTAGAATTGGTGTCAGGGTTGGTTTGCACCGATGTCCCTGCAGACAGCAATCCCATTGCACAAAAGAGTAGCGCGATTTTTATTACCTGACCCATTACCTATTTTGGCACCTATTCCGCGCCAAATCTCGCAATTTAATAAATAATCTGGTGTTTAACTTGGACGTATTAATCAAAGGACTTGCCAAAAATAACACTCTGCGAGATCGATGGTTAATGGAATCAGCTTTTCATGGTACCTCCTTCTTAAAAAATTACTTATTCGTCTCTATTAGCAGGAATTCTGTTCTACGGTTTTCAGCATGCGCTTCAAGTGGGCACCAAACCCCCGAAACACAGCCATTGGCTGGTTGGGTTTCTCCAAACCAATCTCCTTCCATCCGTTCCGGAGCCACCCCTCTTTTAATCAGGTAGTTTAGAGTAGCGACTGTTCTCCGGCGGGAAAGCTCCAGGTTGTAACGCGCATTGCCGCGGATATCCGTGTGCGATTGGATGGCGATTCGAATGTTGGGGTTGGATTTGAGCCAACTGGCCAAACTATCCAGCTTGTTTCCATCCTCACTGCTAATCCGATCTTCATCGAAAGCGTAAAATATCGTAGGGAACGCTTGATTCCTAATGATTGGTGCAGGCTCCGGAGGAGGAGTAGGATCAGGTAGGGTACTGGAATCCACCCCAACTATCTCGTTCAGTTCGCCTTTCATAAAACGTGCAATGTCTTCGGCCTCAATCAATACGATAACGTTGTTGTCGCGCTTGAGTGGAGCATATACGAACGCGCCATCGCTCATGGCGGTGCTGGTAATCACTTCTCCATCAGGATTGAGGATAGATACCTTGAGGTTTGGATCGCTTTCGGCCAATCGAATCAGGTAGTTTTCATCAGGGTCTAGCTCTTTGAAGTGGAACTTACCCGCACTGTCGGTTACCGCCACTGCGATGATCTCACCGTTGTCGTTCACTGCATAAACTTGCAAACCTGAAGGGTAATCGCCGGGGAGGGTTTGATAAATCTGGCCAAAAACACCGGCATCATCCGGCAATTCCGATTCGTCAGTGGCTGAAATGGCACCCATACCTGATACTGCTTCTACCGGTAGGGCAGTGAATACAAATTGTCCATCTTGTAAGTTTTGGATCAATTCTACGGGTTTACCCGATTGTTCGGAGATTTGCAATTCCGCATCTGCAAGGTTAAGGGAATCGTTTTCGGCCAAACGAATGAGGTAATTTTGGTCAGGGTTCAACTTGCGAAAACTGAAGGAGCCGTTTTCATCGGTAATCACGGTAGCCACCACATTATTGTTCTCATCCAACAGCTCAAGCACTACCCGATCGGCGGGTAAGCCTTTGTATTTGAAAGTTCCCTTGACGTAGGGCGCCTGGTCCTCGGCTACCATAACCCCCATGCCTGCCACTTCTTCTGCTGGTAGCGCCTTGAATACAAAAGTGCCATCGATCAGCTCCTGCACCAGGTTCAGTTCTCGGCCAGATTGCTCAGTAATCAGCAATTTCGCATCCTGTAAATAAGCATCGTCGGCTTCAGCTACCCGTACACTATAGTTTTCGTCGGGCTTGAGCTTATAAAAAATGAACCGTCCGGCTTCATCAGTAATCACAGTGGCGATCACCTGGTCATTGTCATCCAGCAGTTGAAGCACCACATTGTCTGCTGGTAAGCCTTTGTACTGGAAAACGCCACTGATGTAGGTAGCTTCTTCGGCTTCGGTCACCAAAGCAATAATGTTATCTTCCTTAGATACCTTCCGGAAGGTGTAGCGGCCTTTATCGAGCGGCTCTCCCACATCGGTAATTCGTCCATTTTCGTTCAAAAGAACCACCTGAAATTCGGCATCTTCCTCCTTCAGCTGGAACAGGGCTAGTTCTTCAGGCTTCAGCCCTCTGAATACAAACTTGCCCTTGCTATCGGTAAAGGTCACAGCGATGATCTCACCATCATCGTTCACCGCATATACTGCCATTCCCTCTGAGAAATCACCCGGTAGTTTTGAAAATATCTGCCCGAATATTTCCAATTGTGTCATTTCGTAATCTTCCTCTGAAAGCTCTGGTAAGTTTTCGATCACCTCGGCGGTCAACGGACGGAAGCTAAATACTCCCTTTTTGAGTTCATAAATGGGTACAACACGTTTTCCATTCTTATTGACCATGAACAATTTGGCTTTTTCGAGCAGCGCCTTGTCCTCTTCAACAATTCTTACCAGGTAGTTTTTGTCCGGGTCGAGTTGCGAAAACTTAAAGTATCCATCTTTATCCGTCCAAATTTTACCCACTACACGGTCTTGATTATCCAAGAGTTCCAACAGCACATTGGAAGCGGGTAGGCTATCGTATTGGAAAATTCCGGCAAACTCCAAGCCCGACTCTTTCATTATCGGGGGCAGCCAAACGAATTGATAGATGTCGTCACTGCCGCGTCCTTCTTCCCGATCGGAGGAAAAATAACCCATTGTATCATTGGCAAAGCAAATTCCAAAGTCGTCAGCCGGTGAGTTGACGGGAGCTCGAAGGTTTTCGGGTTCGGCCCATTTGCCATTGAGTTGACTTGTTTTAAAAAGGTCGAGCCCGCCGTAGCCGGGATGGACGTTGGAAGCAAAAAATAAGTCCCCATAACCGTCGACAGAAGGGAATACCTCATTTCCGGAAGTATTCACGGGTTTACCCAGATTTACGGGCTTGCCCCAGGCTTCGCCAATGCGATCACAATACCAGATGTCCAGGCCTCCCTGGCCACCTTCCATATCAGAGGCAAAATAGATTCGATTGCCATCCGCGGTAAGGTAAGGGTGGCCCACCGAATATTCAGAACTGTTGTAAGGGAAGGCTACTAGCTTACCTAATTTTTTGCCTTTGAATGCCGCCGAAAAAATTTGCATCTGGTTTTTGTGCTTTCGGCTGCGGCTGGTTTGGCTCACCCTGGTGAAATATACCACGCGGTGCAAGGTGTCAATGGCAAGTGGGCCATCGTGGTAATCGCCATTGATTCGGTTGGAAAACAAGCTTGCCTTCTCAAAACCAATACCTTGATTATCGTCAAAAGGGGCGAAATAAATGGAGAGGTAGGGAGTCTGGGTAGCAGAAAAGGTATTGTCGTTTACCTGATCATTTCCCTGCTCGGTAGTAATGATCAAGCCATCGTTATACACCACCGGACTAAATTCTGCTAATGACGAGTTAAGGTTACTGAGTTCCCTGATTTTATACGTTGGGGCTTGTACCGCCCAATCGTCGAGATAATTGCAGCTCTGAAGGAAAAGCCTACCCAGAAAGCTGTCCGGATTATCTTCCAAAAAGAATTCGAATTGACGACGAGCCTCAATGGTTTTCAGGTTGCGTTTTAAGACTTGTCCATACCGGAGCCGTGCACTTTTCGGGGCATCGGGCAGGGTAATGAGTTTGGCCAGCAACACTTCAGCATCGTACCAATTGCGCAGGTACTGGTTGCAAATGGCCATCCTTTCAACGATGTGCACATCATTCGAATCCTTGTCGAGGCTTCTTGAGTAAGCCTCCAAAGCTTCTGCATAGCGGTATTGCTCAAATAATTTATCCGCCCTTGAGTTTTGAGCACTGCTGGATAGCACTAGCCCAAACATCAGACCAGCTACCAAAAGGAAGCGAAACAATGATTGAATATGTAGTGGGTAGTTCAACGCGGCACCAAACTAAAAGAAAACCCTCGGAGAAACCATTTTCGATAAAGAAAGATTGAGGTCGTAGCCCAAAAATATTTCATGCGATCCACCGGCATTGCCTCGAAAGCTATTAAAGGCAAAGTCGTAGGAATAGCCAATTCGCAGCCGTTTTTTAATCACGTATTCTGCAATCGCTAATCCTCCGTATCCACTGCGGTAACCAACGCCAAGCCACAAAACATCGTTGAACAGGAAATTGGTATTCACGTCTACAAATGCGGGAGTTGCTCCTGCTTGTTTAATCAGCATAGAAGGGCGAAAAGCAAGGGTTTTATTAATTACAAATGCTTTTCCAACAATGGCAGAAAGGTGACGTTCCAGGCGAGACCCGTCTCCCGAATTGGTGGTAGAAGCGAATTCAAGGTCGGGAGAATTGAGGTGTGCAGCTTCGATTCCGACAAAGAACTTGCGCGTGTTATAATACATCCCAAAATCGAAGTTGGGCAATACGTAAGAGTCCTTGTTCATGTCGGCAAACATGTCGTCTTCATCGCGGTATTCGATTTTGTTCCAGTCAAATGCATAATTGTATATCCCACCTCGGAGTCCAAAGGCCAATTTACCCGGTCCAAGGCGGATGCGGTAGGCATAAGTCCCCATGATGCTGATCACATCTTTTGCACCAATCGATTCATTGGTAACCTGAAACCCAACACCGATCTTCCTGCGAAGCAGAGGTGTGTGAATAGAAAAAGTTTGACTCACGGGAGCTCCGTCTACTCCTAACCATTGGTTGCGGTAGAGCAAATTCATGCTCAAGGCATCCCGGCTACCAGCGTAGGCCGGATTGATACCCAGCGGGTTGAACATGTATTGATTGAACTGTGGATCTTGTTGGCCCCAAACTGGTAAAGTGAGTATCAGAGCCAGCACAAAGAGCGCGTATCTCAGCGCAAATTGCAGGCGAATGTAGCCCCAACCCTTTGGCGCTAAAACGGGTCCCACAAGTTCCTGGTCACGAATATGTTTGTAATAATGTATCATTTTCCCATATTCTTAACGTGTTAATTCAACCCATCCTCGATAGGTACGACTCCCTACTTTAGCAATGTAGAAATAGGTGCCTACTGGCGGATCGTTGCCGTTACTGGTACGACCGTCCCACAAAACAGTGGTGTTGTTGTAGTTTTTTCCTTCCCAAATCAAGGTTCCATAGCGGTTAACGATGAAGATTTCGTTATCAGGAAATCGTTCGATGTTATCCACAATCCAGGTATCGTTGTGTCCATCTCCGTTTGGAGTGAGGCCCGAATAGAATTTCAATTCACAAGGATTGCCGTCTTCAAGGCCTACTTCGAAGGTGTAAATTCCAATACAACCATCGTTGCTGGTGACGGTAATGGTGTAGCTTCCGGCAATCAGATTAGATGTACTACGACTGGTATCTCCGTTGCTCCAAACGTAGGTGTAAGGAGCATCACAACCGTTGATGGCTCCATTTTCAATAAAAATGGCTCCATTAGCTGCTCCTGCACACGATTCGTTGAACACCAAGGCGCTGTCCAGGTTCACCAGGCCACTTCCTTCTTCCAAAGAAGGTTGCTGAAAGCCTTGGGTGAGTTGAAAAAGACCACCTAATCCTACGGTTCGCACTTCTGTTTCACCCACGGTGTAGGAAATAGAGCCAGCGCCAGTGGCATCGAATCCGCCAGCAGATCCAACAACCTGACGTTCTAAAGTTTGGGCATTGACCGAGAGGTCCATCATCCAACAGGCAACAACAAGTAAAAGCGCAATAATGGTGCTGCTGCTAACCTTCAAGGCAGGAGTGGAATTGAAGACCGTCCACCGCATGAATTGGGCAAAATAAGGGCGATATGTGGGTGCCTCCTTCATCGTTGTGCTTGCTCTTCAGTAGTTGTTTGGTTCGTTTGACTGTCCATCCATGCTTTGAGGATCACCAATTCTTCACGCAGTTCCTGTATTTGTTGGGCCAGCACTGTGTTTTGATCTTCCAACGATTCATTTTGAGCATGAAGGGTTTGAATGGCATTGATGTAAGCCAGGAAAATCGGGTCGTTGTTCAGCGATAAATAACCGTCTTTTTGCATGAAAACCGCTTCAGGAAATACTTCCTGAACTTCTTGGGCCAGTAAGCCAACGTGTGTAGTGTCCGACGGGTGGTTTCTAACATTACCTGTCTTGTAGTTGTACAGTACCGGATGTAGCGCTAAAATTTCAGGGAGTCCCTTGGAAAAGTTTCCATGTACATCCTTCAAACGTGCATCCGAGGTCGTCGTCCAGGACCCTCCTCCAGGCTTAGAGGCAGTACCGTTTACTTCTAAGGTAGTGGTAGGAGCATCGGTTCCTATACCTACTTGCCCTCCATTTAAGTCAATCGTTAGTACCTCAGTTCCATTGCGATCGAAGAAAAATTTGTCGGAGTTATCGCTATAGCGAAGTCCCCAATTGGGGAAGCTGGTACTGTGCGAAATCACATAGCGGTCGGTATTGGCAAAACCCGAGGAAAACATATAAATCATGGGTGAATTCGAGCCATTCGTTGCTGGAAACGTGATGGAAGCCAAAGGATCGGTGAAGGAAAGATCACCTTCGGTTCCCGATACCTGGAATTTATCGCCATTGCCCACGGTGAAGGTAGCCGTTGGGGAGGTATCTCCAATACCTACGTTACCACTCGATAGGATGGTCATCCTGTCGGATGCGGAGATAACGGTAGAGGTGCCAGTAGAAAAGGTGATTTGGGAAGCTTGAACTTCGAAATTACCCGGTGTAGAACCGCTGCTTGCCGCTTGAATAATGCTGGTACCCGAAAAATTACCAATGGCCAAATGCGGAGTCGCTGGATGCGCAATAGAAGAGTGGGTTAGAAAGATGCCAAACCCATCCACATTGAGCTCATTGGAATTATCGTTGGTCGCAATGGAAACACTGCTGGAAAAGTAGTTGTTGTCTTCCCCTTCCATGTACACACCATAGGTAGTGCCTGAACCCGAACCATTATCCGTTCCAAAATACATATAATTGGTGCCGGCAGAGGGAGAGAGCTTGGTATAATAACCGTACAACTCCTCACTTGAACTTGAAGTGCCATCGATTAAGGATTGTACCCCGTACTTTTCGGCACTCCCCGAGTTGTTCATTACTACTTCCAAACCTACTTTATTGGCTGAACTATTGTAGTTGTTCTCAATCAAAACTCCCTTTGAGCGAGATAAGCTACTGGCCACAACAACATCCAATTGATGCGTAGTTCGAGGAACAATTGAACCAATTCCCACACTGCCCAAAGCATTGCTGCGGTAAATGTTGTTACCACTAATGGTCCATGCCGGGTCTTCCCATGACGCTCCTCCAAAAGCATCAGAGGTAAGCAGCCGTCCATTTGCGCTTCCTGAGCTTATTCGAATGGTAGAAACATTCAAGCCGCCATCGATCGTAACGGTAGAATCTGGAGAATCACAATTGAAACAAAACCCGTTGTCGTTAAAAAGCAGGTAAGAGGAAGGATCGTTGGGTAGAGTGTCACCGGCGTTTCCACTGGTCCAATGGTAAATTCCCGATCGGCCATTCAGGAAAAAATATCCACCTGCCGCACCTGTGTCGTTGTAAAAAGGCTTTCCTGTGGCATCTAAAAAGAAGTTGTTGCCGTAGTAAGCTGTTAAGTCAGGCAGGCTTGTAGAACCACTCATTTGCAAGGTGTTGCCAATGTGCAAATCAGCAGTAGGAGTGGACTGGTCGATGCCGAGGTTTCCATTGCCGGCCAGCACCATTCGTGCCTGTGCATTCGTTCGAAACTGCAGGTCGACAGAATCAGTAGTACCCAAAAAGTTGGTTCCCGGCAGGGTACTACCATTACCGGTCAAGGTCCAGTTGGTACCAGAACCAGGATGCGTCCAGGAAGTACCGTTCCACCAGCGAAATCCAGGATTGACATCGGTTTGGAATACCATGAGGCCAACCGCAGGACTCACAATGGCATTGCGTTGTGCTTGGGTCATCCGAGGAACAAGGAACCCTTTTGCAGTATCGCTGACATCCAGCATAGCACTTGGGTCGGGGGCGCTGCCATCTCCGTTTATTGAGATGCTTTGGCCCGAACTAAAGAGAGACATTAGGATCAAGCAAATCATAGGGAGACCGCTTTTGATATAAATGCCTGTGGTTTGGTGAGACTTCATGGCAAATAGTTATCGGCGAATGTAAATGCAACGAAAGGCGTTCGATCCACTGGAAGGATCGTCGTTGGCGGTGGCTTGCGGATTTCCGTTTCCAACTTTTCGTGCGGTGTTGGAAGTACCATCGTCTACCCACTCCCAGTTGTCGGCCATATTGGTTAACGAAGTTTGAGTAAATGCCCCATACCATTCACCCCAGGTAGGCAATTTCCGATTGTTAGCTGCGCAGGTTGCTACAGCGTTGAACCAATTGGATGCAGTTCGTTCAGTGTCTTCAACGCAATAGATGTCATTGACCGGCACAGTACCGGTAGGACAAGCATTTCCGGTATCGGTAGTGAAGGAAACCCAGTCGGTGCCATTGTATCCTTCGAAGTCATTGCCGGTCCATTGGATCATTCCTGCAGCCGGTGACAAACCGGCGTTAAGGGTATCGATTTTAATCGCTCCTTCCACGTCCAGCGCTGCTTCAGGTGTATTGGTGCCGCCCACTTTCAAGCTACTGGAAAGCACATTTTCGGTTTCACCTGTCATGTAAATGCCGTAGTGTTTCCCAGAGCCACTGGCAGTTACGTCCGCACGATAAGCGTAGCTATTCCCTAAGGTCGGGTTCATAAAGATTTGGCTACCGAAAATTTCGGTGTTAATCCCAAAAGTTCCGTTTACAACGGTTTGAGAACCATATTTTTTACCTGTTCCAACGTTATCCATCGTAACAAAAATCCCGGTTTGGTCGCTGGAACCATCGAACAAACTCAGCACCTCCATACCAAACTGGTTGCCTGTGCTGTCGGGAATTTCCAGGTATAAATTAGAGCTGGTGTTGCTAGTAGAGCCAATAGAAACACGACCCGAAGGGCGGAAAATGTTGCTGCCACTTACGGTCCATGGGGAAGTAAAAAGCGTGCTGGGGTCTGTCCAAGTTGCGTTGCCCAATACATCTACCGCGGAGAGAACGTAGCCAGGAGACGCATTTTCAGAAATCAAAATGGAATCTGCGGCAATCTGTCCTTTCACATCTAATTGGCCACGGGTAGCATCTCCACCGAGGCCCAAACTGTCGTTGATGAACACGTTTCCTTGTTCAAAGTAGCCACTGTATCTCTTCCCTGAGCCTTTAACCGATACGAACAATCCGTAGGTCAAAACATTTCCAAGTGCCTCCAGTTCCATTCCAATAGCGGTATCGGCTCCTAAAGCAGAACCTCTAAAGGCAATAGCCTCTTGAGTTAATCCAGGAGATAAGGTAGAGGCCGCATTGGAACTTATCCCGTAAACTTTAAGACCATCTTGGACATTGGTGAAGATCCCAAAGTTGTCTGCAGAGGGGTTTCCAATTGAATTGAAAAATCCTGCCAAACGACCGCCCGAAGCACTTCCTCCGGAGTTATTTACGGTTAAAGCGACTGCAGCTGAAGAGCCAGTGTAATTGTTGTTGAGAACAACAGTGCTTGAATCGTTACCCACTACAGATAATTTAGCAGGAGAATCCGAAATACCAATACCTACGTTTTGATTCAAGTTATAAACCATCGTATCGTTGACCACCCAATCGGTATCATTAGGAGAACTGGCGTCCCAATAAGCTCTTCCGAGTGCATCAGAGCGGAGGTAAGCACCATCAACAGCATTAGTTGGCAACCAAAGGGTATCTGCACGCAAGCGACCATTGGCCACATCTAACAAGGCTGCAGGACTGGTCGTTCCAATACCTACCTTGCCTAAAGTACCGGCTCCTGAACCTCCTTCTACGAACATGGTGGCAAGAGTAGAGTTGAACCCAATGGCCAAACTGTTGGTGGTGTTGTTCACAATACGATTGGCGTTGTCGATCCCTACGCCAAGCACCATAGATCCGGTTCCGGTTGCCCGAAGCCAACTTCCCATCGCTGCAGATCGTAGGCCAGTTGCGGCATTAAAATGCCCCAGAGCAAAAGTGTAGGATTGATCAACCGTGTCATTGGCTCCCGCTACAAAATTGAAACTACCGGTAGATAGAATGGTGTTTTGATTACCCGTGATGAATCCATTCTGAGCAGAAGAATTAACGAAGTTATTTTGTCCCGATGCCATAGAGTACTGTCCATCCACTTCGTTGGAGTTACCAAAGGCGGTGGAGTTGAGCCCATCTACAACGTTGTCAGAACCAAAAGAGGCTGAATTATTACCGTCAGACTCGTTGTTGTCTCCAAAAGCTACCGAGTTCGTGCCCAGGCGGGAAGAGTTCCATTCTACACCATCGGCAGTACCTGCTCTGAAAGCACCGGTGGACTTGTCGAAAAACATCCGTACGTCTTCACCACTATTGTCAAAGGTTGCAGAGCCAACCACCATGCCTCGGTTGTAATGCGAAGCAATAGGCCGGATGATTCCTACCGTAGAATCTGTAAACAGAACGGTATTGGTATTGAGTGAGTTAAAGCTTAGGTTGCCATTCCCATCGGTCATCAACACATCTCCGTTGCTTCCATCGGTAGAAGGGTAGAAGAGAGTATCAGGAAAAGACCCTCCTGCCCAGGTGCGGAAAGTACCGTTCACTTGTAGAAAGTCCGTGTTGAAATCACCATAGACCAACGGATCATCGGAATTGGTATTCTCGATGTACAGTTTATTCTCTGCGAAGGTATCGTTTTGTGCAGCCCGATAGCCAAGGAAGACGTTGCCATTCCCTTGGTTATTTAATCCTGATTGAGCACCTAAAGCAACATTACGCTCACCAGCAGTATTTTCTACCAGGGCAGATTCTCCAATGGCGGTATTTTCAAATCCAGTTTCCAACTGACGTAAAGCAGAGCTGCCGAAAGCAGTGTTACCTTGTCCAGTTGTAGACCTAACTAAGGTTCGGTTTCCAACACCGGTGTTGCCACTACCGGAGGTGTTATCATGTAAACTTGCTTCTCCAATCGCTACGTTATTATTACCAGTAGTATTTTTTTGCATTGCCTCATAACCAATAGCCACATTAGCGATTCCTTGTCCTCCCGTGCCTTGAGTTTCATTCAGTGCCTGGTATCCAATACCAATATTCGCTTCATTGGAAAGAGCGCTTAAGGAATCCTGGGCTCCGGCGTCCTCGCCGATGTAGATATTATTGTTAAAGTTCCGTGGCTCAATCCCTCTGTTGGTGAACCGAAATTCCCGGATCCCGTCAATTGTAATTCTTACAGTCGAATCAACAGGAGAAACAAAAGCAGTTGAGTTCCCCAAACGAATTCTGGTAGAATCATCTGTGGTGTTAAGAGCGGCAATATCAATTGAAATCGAATCCCCCGTTTGGTCAATCAACACAATGTCGGTACCTACCACTTGCCCGGAAACCAAGGTGTCTTCGAAAACAGATTCGGGAATGGTGGCGGTGAAGTTGATGCCATTCTCCGTCACGGTCAGCAAACGAGTGGAGTTGTTAAACATCACAGTGTCCAGGGCCTCATTGCTCGCGTCTAAATCACCGTCAGCAGTAATGTGAGATGCGAAGTCGGCGGAGTCCAATTGTCGCTGCGCAATTTCATTGGCTATGGCCGTTCCCAGCGCGGTAGAGTC
>CALCCE010000021.1 GCA_937899835.1 uncultured Flavobacteriales bacterium
CAACCGACTTGGTTTAATTTAGAATCCGGTGTTTGGAATTTTCTGCCACCAGGTTGCCTAACTGTTTTATGTGTATGATTTATCGTTACTTGTTGATTACAGGTCTTGCCCTTGTAATTTCTTCTCCTCTATTCTCTCAGATTTATACTGGTGCCAAAGCCAGCAAACTGGTGCGCGGAGCCGAAACCGTGCGCCTCAAACCCCATAGTTCAGTCCCCGATTTTGTGCGCTTCCGCATTGGGAGTGAATTATCTCCCGACGAGGTAGAAGGATGGCTCAAGCAATACACCAAAGGCAATGATGCCGTTGGTCTTCGGTTGTTGGACAATGAAACGGATCCTTTGGGTTACACCCATTACCGTTTTCAACAAACCTATCGTGGCCTGCCCATCGAACTCAGCCGTTATTTGGTGCACGTGCGCAACGGTAAAGTGGTGAGCATGAATGGGGTGTGGTTCGACGAGTTTCCTGTAAAAGCGGTGGCTTTATCGGAAGGACAAGCCCTTCAGCAAGCCTTGGATTACATCGGAGCTCAAGTATACAAATGGGAAATACCCGCAGAAGAAGAGCATTTGCAGTGGGAAGAGGATGACCACGATGCCAGCTATTTTCCCCGCGGCAGTGCTGTGTTGATTCCACTGGCTGCCAACATGGAAAATCCGGAATTGCGTGCCGCCTGGAAATTCAACATCTACGCACACCAACCGATGAGCCGCCGGGAAATTTACATTGACGCGGCCGATGGCAGTGTTGTTTTTGAAAACGACCTCATTCACCATGGCGATTCCGTTGGAAGTGCAGTTACCGGATATTCCGGTACACAGACCATCACCGCCGATTACACCGGCAGCACCTTTCGCTTGCGGGAAACCGGACGGGGCAACGGTGTGCAGACCCTCAACATGCAAAACGGCACTTCTTATAATGCCTCAGTTGATTTCACCGATGCCGATAACTTTTGGAACAACGCCAATGCCAGCGCTGATGAGTTTGCTGGTGATGCCCACTGGGGGGCAGAAGTTACTTACGATTACTTCTGGTTGGAGCACAGCCGCAACAGCATCGATGGCAGCGGTTTTCTGCTGCGCAGTTACGTTCATTACGACTCCAACTTCGGCAATGCCTTCTGGGACGGCCAACGCATGACCTATGGCGATGGCAACAACGGGAACGCTCCTTTTACGGCCCTCGATATTGCCGGACACGAAGTAACGCACGGCCTCACTACCTTTTCAGCTGGTTTGATTTACCAAAATGAATCGGGTGCACTGAACGAGTCTTTCAGTGATATTTTTGGTACGGCGATCGAATTTTATGGCAAGCCCATGGCTGCCAACTGGACAGTAGGCGAAGACCTCGGTTTCGTAATCCGAAACATGGCCAATCCCAATGCTGCCAACGACCCGGATACCTATTTAGGCACCAACTGGTTCACCGGAACGGGTGATAATGGCGGGGTACACATCAACAGCGGGGTGCAAAACTTTTGGTACTACCTGTTGGTAAACGGTGGTACTGGCACCAACGATATTGGTGACAGTTATGCGGTGACCGCCCTGGGTTTCTCAGATGCCAGTGCTATTGCTTTCCGCAACCTTACCGTATACCTCACTCCTTCTTCGAACTATGCAGATGCACGATTTTTCGGCATTCAAGCGGCCATTGACCTGTTTGGTCATTGCTCCCCTGAAGTAGAATCTACTACCGATGCATGGCATGCGGTCGGAATTGGTCCGGCTTACACGGCTGGTGTCTCCAGCGACTTTGCAGCTTCGGGAAATGAAAGCTGTGAAGCTCCGTTTTTAGTAGCATTTTCTAACAATAGCTCCAATGCGAGTTCATTCACCTGGAATTTTGGCGATGGCAACACTTCTTCACAGCCCAATCCCAACCACGTGTATTCCAACTACGGCACCTACACCGTTTCTTTGGTAGCCGACGGTGGCAGCTGTGGCATCGATACCTTGATTGAACAGGCATTGATTGTGGTAGATTCTAATGGGCCATGTATCGCCGAACTGCCCGAAAATGGCAGTGGTTCCAATCAAGATGGCTGCTTGGGCAAATTGTACGACAACGGAGGCCCTACCGGTGACTACGACAACAACACCAATTCGTGGGTCACCATTGCACCGGTGGGAGCAGCAACCGTTACGGTTACCTTTAACTCATTTGACGTAGAGGCAGGAACTACCGGTAATCTTTGCGACTTTGATTACATCGAAGTGTTTGATGGGCCAACTACGCAATCCCCCTCACTGGGGCGCTTTTGCAACAATAACCTTCCTCCGGCTTCCATTACCTCTACCGGTGGCTCTATCACCATTCTACAGTTTACCGATCAGGGCCTCACATTGCCTGGATTTGAGCTGCAATGGACCTGTAACTTACCGGTAGCTCCGCCAACTGCTGCTTTTGCCACCAACACCAACGAAACTTGTACGGGCACGGTAGCCTTTACCGACCAATCGAGCAATGCGCCCAATCAATGGCTGTGGAACTTTGGCGATGGCAATTCCAGCACCGTACAAAATCCGGTACACACCTATGCTTCGGCAGGAAGCTATACGGTCACACTCACGGCCACCAACAACATTGGTGTGAGCAACCCTTTGACCCAAACCAACGCCATTAATGTAACAACACCGGCTGCACCAAGTGCCAACAACGCTGCAGGGTGCATTGGTCAATCTTCTGTACTTATGGCAACGGGCAATCACCTGCTACGCTGGTACGATCAGGCTACCGGAGGCTCCCCTCTGGATAGTGGCGCCAATTATCAAACTCCTATTTTCAGTGCTGTAGGGCAAGTAAATTATTACGTAGAAGAGGTGGTGCTATCGCCTACTGCCAGCGCAGGAGCACTGGACAACAACATTGGTGGTGGAGGCAACTTCAACAATGGGATTCACCACCTCAAATTTGATGTGTTTGAAACTGCGGTGATCCATACCGTAAAAGTATACGCGGGTAGCCCTGGCGATCGCACCATTGAATTGCGCAACAGTGCTGGCCAAGTGTTGCAAGACGCCACCATTTTCCTTTCTGGTGGTGAAGAACGCATTACTCTCGACTTTGATGTGGCGCCTGGTACCGATTATGAATTGGGTGTGGACGGCAACGGAACAGTAGACTTATACCGTAATAATAGCGGTGCCAACTATCCATATACCGTACCGGGCATTCTGGAAATCACCCGAAGCAGTGCCAATTCAAATCCTTTTGGTTTTTACTACTTCTTCTACGATTGGGAGGTACATGAGCCTCACTGTGTGAGTCCCCGTACTCCGGTGACAGTAAATATAGAAGACTGCCCTCCGATTGGTATTGCCGATGTAGCAGCAGTATCGGGAGTTGAGGTATTTCCAAATCCAGTAGACGATCTGTTGCAAGTGCAGTATGTACTGAACGGCAACCAAAATCTGGAGGTAGCGGTTCTTAACGCCACCGGACAACGTGTCGTACAGGTTTTCCAGGGAACGCAATTGGCTGGTGCACACCAAATGCAAATTGCTACCAAAACCCTGGCACCTGGCATCTATTTCCTCGAATTAAGAGGAGAAGGATTACAGCACCGTCAGAAGCTTGTTGTCATGCACTAATCGCCCTTGGATTTCGCGGATGAGGCAAGCTGTGCTAACTTGCAGTACCTAACCACGAAACATCCTATACCATGTGGCGCGAAACCGACGAATCGCTGGAACGCGATTTTGAATTCAAAGACTTTGTGGCCGCCTGGGGATTTCTCTCCCAGGTGGCCATTTTAGCAGAAAAGCACCAGCATCATCCCGAGTGGAGCAACGTTTATAACCGGGTTTCCATACGGCTAACGACCCACGATGCGGGCAACACCATCACTGAAAAAGATCGAAAATTGGCAGCTGCAATTGACCAAGTGCTCCCCTGATGGCAGTGAAATTTGAAGCTCTGGCCCGAATGACAGGCCACAATGGAGCTGTTTATGCTTTGTGCAATGGCCGAAAGGCCAATTTCGTACTCAGCGGTAGTGCGGATAGTATGGTGGCAGAGTGGCACCTGGAAAGTGGGCAAGTTCAACCTTTTGCTATTCGGATGGAGCACACAATTTATTCGCTTTGCCCCATTCCAGAGAGGCAGCTGTTGTTGATCGGTACCGCCCAAGGCAACGTTCATGTGATTGACTTGGTGGAAAAGAAAGAGGTGCGAAACCTCTCGTTTCACCGACAAGGTATTTTCGACCTGATTTGGTCGCCACGTCAGCAACACTTTTTGGCATTCTCCGGGGATGGCAGTTTCACTGTTTGGGACGTAAACGACTTTTCCCTGATCCGCCAATTGCATTTGTGCGAAGGCAAACTCCGACAGGCAGCCTTCTCCCCTGATCAAAGTCAGTTAGCGGTGGTTGGAGGAGATGGAGTCATTCGGGTTTTCTCTTCTATTGATTTTCAACGGATAGCGGAAATAAATGGACACGAACGCTCCGTCAATGCAGTGGCATGGCACCCAACCAAGCCCTTGCTGCTCAGCGGTGGATACGATGCACACTTGCGTTTTTGGGACACCTCTCAGGGTTTTCAACCGGTGAACGCGATTCCGGCCCATAACTTTGCCATTTATGCCATTGCTTTTCATCCAGACGCTTCGTTGTTGGCCACTGCCAGCCGCGACAAAACGGTTAAAATTTGGGAAACCCAGGAATTCAAGGTACTTCAGCGCCTGGACAGCAAAGTGGGTGGCCACATCAACTCTGTCAATCGCCTCACCTGGTCTTTGGACGGTAGATTTCTGGTCAGCACGGGAGATGATCGCTCCCTTATTGTGTGGCAAAAATCCTCTTAACCCTTAACGGATGAGAGTTATTCACGGCACCCGGAGTAAAAGTAAGGTCGCAAAGTCCTTAACTTCTTTCCAAAACTTTTAATCTTGCACTGTTTCGATTCGAAGCATGCTATTTAATTCCTACATCTTTCTGCTGTTTCTGGTACTGGTGATTCCCACCTACCGGATTTTGAAAGGTAGAAGCCGGACGTTTTTCTTGCTGGCTTGTAGCTACTTCTTCTACGGCTATTGGGATTGGCGTTTTTGCAGCTTGCTGCTGATTTCTACTGTAGCCGATTTTTTGATCGGTCAACGTTTGTTTGCCGCTACGGACGATCGCCTTCGCAAGCGATTCCTTTGGTTGAGCATGGGCATCAACCTCGGTATTCTTGGCTTTTTCAAGTACTTCAATTTTTTTGTCGACAGTTTCGAACCCATGGTGCAATCCCTGGGGGGGCATCTCGACTTTTTGCACCTCAACATCATTTTGCCAGTGGGCATCAGCTTTTACACGTTTCAAACAATGTCTTACACCATCGACATTTACCGGAAACGCATTGAGCCTACGCGAGACTTTTGGTCGTTTGCCCTATTTGTGGCGTTTTTTCCTCAGCTGGTGGCCGGTCCGATTGAGCGGGCCGCCGACTTGTTGCCACGGCTGGAAAAATTGGGATTGCCCACCCGCGAACAGTTTCGACAGGGAATGGCTCTGATTGTGACCGGGATGTTTAAGAAAGTGATGCTGGGAGATACCACCGGGCGCTTGGTGGATCCGATTTTTGCACAAAGTGAATTGTACCGCTCCGATGAGTTGTTGTTTGGTCTTTTTCTGTTCTCCATACAGATCTATGCAGACTTTTCGGGGTATTCGAGCATTGCGCGTGGCTTGGCCAAACTATTGGGGGTAGAATTGATGCACAATTTTCAACAGCCCTACCTCTCCTCCAACATTACCGAGTTTTGGCGCAGGTGGCACATTTCGCTTTCCTCGTGGCTAAAAGATTACCTCTACATCAGTTTAGGGGGCAACCGTCAAGGTACCTTTAGAACACACATCAACTTGATGACCACCATGCTGCTGGGCGGCTTGTGGCACGGTTCTAACTGGACCTTTGTGATTTGGGGCGGCTTGCATGGCACCTATCTCATTCTTCACAAACTCCTGTTGAAGGGCGCCAAACCCACTACGCATTTTGAATACCAAAACGCCGGACAGTTGGGCAAGTATGTGTTGAAGGTGGTGGCTACTTTCTTGCTGGTTTTGCTCACCTGGCTGTTTTTTAGGGCTGAGGGTTTGGGACAAGCCCTGGAGGTGTTGAGCAGCTTTGTGCATTGGGAAACCGGTGAGTTCAGCGGGCGGTTGTTGAAAATTGCGCTGGCCTTTTTGGTGGTTACCATGGCCATCGATATTGCGGAGTACTACACTAAAAAACATACTTTCCTGCTAAAGGTGCCCAACGGCATTCGACAGGGAATCATGGTTTCCATGGCTTTGATTACACTGTTGTATTTGTTTCAAGCCAAGCCATTGCCGTTTGTTTATTTCCAGTTTTAGATGAAAGGCTTGATGAACATATTGAAATTCGGCATCACCACGGTGGTGGTTTTGTTGGTACTGGAACTTTTTCTCCGCACCACCGAAATTGCACCCACCAAATACACCCGCATTGACGATACATTAGGGCTGGTTTTTCGTCCTAACGCTCCCCTACTGTTGCTCAATGAAGGTTTCTACCTGGGTAACATCAACGCTGCGGGTTACCTGGGGCCAGTCAGGGCCTCTTCGGAGGTCAAACGTGTGGTGTTGCTGGGGGATAGCTATGTGGAAGCCTTTCAGGTGTTTGAGCGGGATCATTTCGCAACGCTAACCCAAGCCGAGTTCGATCAAAAGGGTTGGGACATTCAATTGGAAAACCGGGGCATGAGTGGTTTTGATCTTGGACAGATGTATTGCCGCTACCTACAAACGGTGGTGGAGACCACTCCGGAGCTCACGGTGTTTTTCATGGCACCAGAAGATTTTGCCGTGGCCTATCAGGTATTGAGCCCCATGCCACAATTAACTCCTGAAGGAGCATTGCGCATTTCCTATCCATTGGAGCGCAACAGTGGAATTTCAATTCGAAAACAGCTGGAAAATAATTTCATCTATACCTCTTCTACCTTTACCCTACTTAGCAATTGCCGCAAACTGGTGGCCGAAGGCCAATGGCGGACCATTTTATTCGACAAATTAGCTCCCACCGCTGAAACAGTTGAAGGAGTGCCGAACAAGGAAACAGTGGCAGCACCTCCACTTTCTGATTTAGCTATCAAAATATTGGAAGACCTCGCAGGAAAACCCATTGCTTTCGCAACCCTAAAACCTTACCCACCAGCCCTGCGCGCACAACTGAAAAAGTTGAACTTTCCTATCATTGATTTAATGCCCGAGGTGGATGCATTGCGGAAACAAGGCATTGATCCACAATATTGGGAAGCGACCAACGAGCAGGGCCACTACAACCAGCAGGGGCACGCAGCCATTTCTCAATCGCTGGTACGCCAGCTTCCTGCCTTAATTACCAATTGATTCAGGCTGGTGCGTCTACCAGAAAAGCCCGGTGCGGCCGTAAGCTATTTTTCACCAGCGGTAAATCTGGTTGTTGAATGATCAAAAAGGCCACCGAATAGTGCTCATCTACCTGCTCTACTCCGGTGGTACCTGGGTCCAGAGGTTGTTTTTTCAAAAAGTCTTTCAAATGGATTTCGTGATGTGTAGCGGTTTGGTGTGCTCCTGGCCCACGAAATTCCCAAAGGAGCTTAATGTATTTGGTGTCTGACATGACAAATGGAGTTGTAAGGTTATTCAAGCACTGCTTTTTCCATTTGGCGCACCACCTCTATAAGTTGTGCCTTCTCTTCTGCATGTAACTCTCCTTCCTCTACTTTAGCGAAAAAAGAGCCGACACGGTGTCCCGCAACAATGGCTGCCCCTCGGTAGGGTAAAATGGCATTCAAGTGTTCAAAAGCCGACTGCGCACCACGCGCACCCGGCGAAGCACTAAGCAACAACATGGGTTTGTTCAAAAAAGGTTTCTTTTCAATCCTCGAAAGCCAGTCGATAGCGTTTTTCAAAAAAGCAGGCATGGAACCATTGTGCTCAGGAGTGGAGAGAACAATGCCATCACTGGCCCGAAATTCGTCCATGAGTTGTTGCATGCTTTCTGGAATGCCCTCGGCCTCTTCCAGGTCGATTCCGTACATGGGAGCGGGGAAATCACGCAAGTCCAACACTTTGACTTCTGCGGCTGTGAAAAGCGGAGCTACCAGGCGAATCAGGTGTTGGTTGATGGAGCGGGAACTGTTGCTACCAGAAAAAGCAATGATTGTTTTCATAGCAGCAAAACAACTGGATTTTTTGCATTTCAACTAATGAAGAAACCTATTTAGAGCTCCAAATCTGCGTTACTATCCAAAAAAAGCGGGGCAATCCCATCTGAGAAGTTGCCCCGCCCCAAAGAACGAACCTTAAATACCCTTAAGGCCAAATTTCTAAATAGTCGCAGCCATTCCAAATGAATGTGAAGTCTCCGAATCCAGGAGGGCAACCTTCGGTAACCCTAATGAACTCACAGGTGGACCAACCCATCCAAAAGGGATTTGCTACCAATGTTTGTGCAGCAAGACGATAGGTCGTGGTACCATCGGGATAAGGTAAAATGGTAGTTCCGGGACCTATCAGATCCCCCCCGCTCGACCATACTGGTCCACAACCCGACGGCAAATTGGTAGTTTGATACCACACGTTTAAGTTAAAACCTGTGTTGTTTACGACGGTTAGCTGTGAGAAACCGATAAAACTGATGGCCGAGAAGACCATTACAAAAAAGAACTTTTTCATGGAAATAAGTTTTGGTAATTAGTTCTCTGCAAGGTGAAAGAAACCACTACTCATTTCCTCATCCAAAAGGCTGAAAACCGGCCTTAGGATGAAACAAATTGGCACAATCATCCATTTGGATGAGCAGTTCAGGCCGGGGAATTGCCAGAGGGTTGGCGTTGTAGGTTGCTGGCTTTTTTCACCGCTTGAGTGCGGTTTTTTACATCCATTTTCTCGTAGATGTTCAACAGGTGGGTGCGTACGGTGTTCACCGATATAAAGAGGGCCTCAGCAATTTCTCGGTTACTTTTGCCTTTACAAAGCTCCTCCAATACCTCCTGTTCTCTTACCGAAAGCTTCACTTTAAGGACCTCGTTGAGTTGCTCAGTATCCAACTTGGAAGGCACTGGCCCCGCCGATTCAATCAAATGGGTATCCAGTTGCAGGCGCAGTACTTCCATTTCTTTGAGCAACAACTGGCGGTGACCTTCCGCTTTCTGCTCTTTGGCCAATCGCTGTTGATGCAGGCCGCGGTAGCCCAACCAGGCCGACAGCAACACCAACAACAGTCCGGCAATCAAACTAATGATTACAATGGTCTGCAGGCGCTTCTCCTGCTGCAACAAATCGACTTGCTGTTGCTGCAAGCGCATTTCCTTTTCGTTTTGCGCGATTTGAAAGTCGGTTTCCTGTTGGATGAGCTGACGTTCGAAGCTGGTCCGGTCAAACCGAATTTGTTCTTCCGCAGCGATACGGGCATATTTCAGGCTCTTTTGATAGTCTCCTTGCTGCTCCAACACCTCTGAATAGAAGTTACTGGCTGGCAACAGCACCTTGTTCCAGTGTTTTTTCTGAGCCCTCGCCACCGCTTTTTGAAGTAAATCGATGGCTTGCGCTTCTTTTCCTTCTTGCCAGTAAATTTTGGCAAGGTCTACACTCAAGCGGGCCATCGATTCTCTAAGGAGCACGTTTTTACCCATTTCCATGGCCTGCTGAAAGCTTCCCTTAGCCTTAGATAGCGAATCCTGTCGAAAATAGATATTGGCCCTAAACTCCATGGCTTGAGCCTTCCTCAACCAGTTCATAGAATTTTCGGTTATCAGGCGCTTCAATTGGCGATGGCTCTCCCGGCTTTGGTTAAAATCGTGGAGCTTCAAATGCGTCTCTCCACTGTAGAGGTGGTAATCGAAAGCAACTTCTTTGTTGCCAACTTTTTCGTTGCGCAGCCTGGCGGCTTCATACATCTCAAAAGCCTTATCGAAATCTTCCATTCGGGCAAAAATGGTCCCGATTTGCAATTCGCACAGTGCGGCATTGGTGGGCGAATGGATGCTGTCATCAATGGCCAAGGCTTTGTAAATTCTGTCAATTGCCTTCTGCATTTCTCCTTGCCTTTCAAACTGAATGGCCATTTGCTTGTGCAACAAGGAAGTAATGGAGCTAGGAGTGATCTTGAACAATAAAGTATCGGCTTCCAAATAATAGCCCATGGCACTATCAAGATATCCTCTACGCCCTATTTCGTCACCAATGCCAATGAGGGCCTGGGCCGTACTAAGGGTATCTTTTACTTGTTTGGAAACGGCATAGGCTTTTCGAGTTTGAGCCAGGAAACCATCGCTGTCTCCTTGCCGTTGATATGCCCGGCCCAAATAATTGAGTGCTAAACAATGAAACCGTGGTTCTCTTACCGGATCGGTGTGGGCCACAGAAAGCTCCAAAAAATGGGTAGCCGAATCCATTTTAGTGTGGGTGAAAAACATGGCTCCCAAATTCCAGTACACTTTGCCTACCTGGCCTTCGTTCGCCATAGACAAGGCTTTGAAGCCATAATGGTGGGACTTTGCCGGATCGCGTTGGGCATAGTGCCCACAGAGTTCTACACAGGCACGTACTAAATTGGTATCGGGCTCTTCCTGGTCGGCCAGCTGATGCAGTGAATCGAGTACTTCAGGGCTGCGTTTTTTACCTTGGGCAGCTGCTAAAAAGAGGGTTAGAAAAATAAGTAGTAGGAAGTAGCGACCGCTTTTTGGGCGCAAGCAGTCCGTAGTAATCGAGTCCATAAGACCAATGGGCAATTTTAGTTAGTAAATCGGGTAAAATGGGTAGTAGATGTAATTACATTACACTACTGAGGGCCTAATATGGCCCATTTTCACCAATTTCCCTATCTGAAAAATTGCACCTTAAACGGCAACAAATGGCTTATCGCCTGCCTCTAAAGGATTTACGATTGTTTTTTCCCTTTGAAAAATTGCCTTTGGGTTTGCCATGGCCGCCTTTGAACTTGGGTTTAGGGCGATTGCCACGTGGTTTAGTGCTCGGTCCTTGATGGTCGCGATTGACCCGAATGGGGCGATCCTCCAAAGTTATCCCCTCAAAACGATCGCCAAATCCTGCCGATTGTGAATCGGCTATTTCAAAAAACGCACAGTTCTTTTTCACGTCTACCTTACCCAAATGCTTCTTTTTGATGCCCGATAGCTCTACCAGCATGCGGGAGAGTTCAGCCCGGTTGAACCCGTCCATCGTACCCACATTGATGAAAAAGCGGTGGTAGCCGCTATTGCCACCTTCATAGCCTTTGTCTTGGTTGCGGTAGTTGAGGTCGCCGGTTTCTCCCGGACCAGAAATACCTTCCAACTCCCTGGAAAGGAGTCGCAAAAGCAAGTCTGACTTCTCCTTTCCTTCGAACAAAGGTTCCAACTCCATGAGGTGCGCCTCGGCTTTGGGATCAATCTCCTGATCGAGCAGCTTTGTAGCCCAATTTTTAAGGCGGGTTTCCAGCAATTCCTCCATAGAGGGCACTTCAGTTTTCTGAAACTTGATGCCGGTTTTCTTCTCCAATTCGTAGAGCCGACCATTTTCACGGCTATTGATAAACGCCAACGAAATACCTTTTTGCCCCGCACGGCCGGTTCGGCCACTGCGGTGCGTATAATACTCTACCTGATCGGGCAAGGTGTGGTGGAGTACGTGGCTCAAATTGTTGACATCAATACCACGCGCAGCTACATCGGTTGCACACAATAGCTGCATATCGCGGGTTTTGAAGCGCCTCATCACCGCATCGCGTTGACTTTGAGATAAGTCTCCGTGCAGGGCTTCTACTGAATACCCCAGATTCCCCAGGTCATCGGCAATTTTTTGGGTTTCCCGTTTGGTACGGCAAAACAGAATACCGCGCATTTCTGGCGATTTATCTAAAAACCGACGGATGGCTGGCACCTTGTTGGTGGTTTTCGTCACCACATACTGGTGGGTAATGTCGGTATTGGTCTTTTCTACCCGGTTGACGGAAACTTCCCGAGGCGAATCCATGTACTTATGGATGATTTTTCGGATTTCCGGTGGCATGGTGGCTGAAAACAACCAGGTAACCCGGTTTTCGGGCGTATGGGAAAGAATGCTGTCGATGTCTTCTTTAAAACCCATGTTCAGCATTTCATCGGCCTCATCGAGTACTACGTATTCTACCGCATTTAGCGAAACTGCTTTGCGCTGAATTAGGTCGAGCAAGCGACCGGGGGTGGCGACCAACACTTGGGGCCGCTTTTTCATGGCCTTTAATTGAGGAACAATGGAAGCACCTCCATACACCACTTCTACTTTGATACCGGGCTGATTTTCAGAAAACCGCAGCATTTGCTGTGCGGTTTGCTGGCCAAGTTCTCGGGTAGGTGCAAGCACTAGCACCTGTGTAGTTTGTGAATCGGCATCGATCAGGTCGAGCAACGGAAGCCCAAAAGCTGCTGTTTTACCAGTTCCGGTTTGCGCTAAACCAATAAAATCGGTAGGGTCTTCGCCCAGCAAAATCGGAATGGCTTGTTTTTGAATGGGAGTTGGGGTCTCAAACCCCATTTGGTCCAGCACTTCCAGGAGCTTACCTGAAAGGCCGAGTTGTTGAAATGATTTCAAGAGACTACTTCTAAAATGAGCGGCAAAGGTAGTATTTTGCCCGTCGACCAGCCTCTTGCCTTTCTTCCTATCTTATTAACAATACTTTACGGCAGTTAAAGGCATAAAAACAAAGGCCGGAACAATGCTCCGACCTTTGAAATACCTGTAGTGTATCGCTTCCGTTTAGGGATAAATGGCCAAAAAGCGATTGTCACATTGAATGAGGTGTGGCCCTTGGCCAGGTCCACACCCGGGAATGGTTACCTGAAATGGACTGCCACACTGCACACTTACCGTGGCCACGAGGGTACCAAAAATGTCAAACACCCGGAAGACCGTAGCGTCTACTGAAGTACTCAGCTTGCTGGGCAACAACAGATAAGAAGACATGCCAGCGGGTAAAAAGGCCTCCTGGGTCTCGGTTACATTGCAAGAATAAGGCGCATCTACATAATCTACTTCTACACGCCATTCGCAATTGGAATAGTTCCAGATCTCAGCCGCTACCTGAGCGTTGGATACAAAAGGAAAACTAAGGGCGACCACAAGGGCCAATAAGAGCTTTTTCAAAATTTTGTTGGTTTTAGGTGAATAAAATGGTGGGTTCAGTATCCGGATTGAAACCTGTTGCAATGATCGAGACTACCAGTAGTGCATCCAAGTTTGATCCCCCCTACAAGTTGCCCTACGAACTGGCTGTAGGGTAAATTGTTGTGTGTGACTGATGCCTACCAAAACCTCAACCGATTATTCAGAAAAACCTATATTACTCATTGATTTTCATTGATGTGGACAAATCAATTTAACGCCAGGGAATGGCCCAGGGAATGCAGGTAGGGCACCAGTTCTTGCCGGGCCGTGAGGCTTAGCTTTTTGCGCAAACGGTAGCGGGCCATTTCTACACTGCGCGGGTTGATGTTGAGCAGAGTAGCCAGCTCACGGTTGTTGAGTCCGAGTTTCAACAATCCACAAAGCTTTTTCTCGTTGCGCGAAAGGTTAGGGAATTGTTCTTCCAACTGTTGAAAGAATTCCTGGTTGGCCTCATCCATATACAAATAAAGGGCCTGTTGCTCCTGATCAATGCGCAAATGTCCACCCAACCGTTGCAATAGCTTTTTACAAACTGCTTCGGGGCTTTCCCCCTGCTGAATGGACTTAATACCAGAGGATACTTCCAAAAGCAAATCTTTTTTCAAATGAAGCAAGGTGGCAAAATCTTGCAAGCGTTGGCTTTTGTAGCTCAGGGTTTGTTTCAAGAGTTTTTTTTCCTGCAATTCTTGTTGCAAGGCTTGCGCATGCATGGCCTCTTCCCGTTGGCGCAATTCCCGCTCCTGCTCCTCACGCCTCATAGCGGCCTTGCGATCGCGCAGCAAGCGCATTACCAACACAAGGAGCAAAAGTGTACTTAAACCGGCCAGTCCCACCCACAAACGGAAGGCTTGCTTTTGGTACTGTTCGGCCTGCTGCGCCAAAACCAGTTCGTGGCTTTTCTGTTCCAACTCAATGCGGGTTAACAACTGCTGTGCATTCAGTTTTGCTTCTGCATCCATTACTGAATCGCGGAGTTGCAGGAGTTGCTGGCTCTTGGTATAAGCTTCCTGAAAAAGGCCACGGGTCGAATCCACTTTCACCAATTGTTGCAACACCTGGGCCCGAATTTCTGGCTGATGCTGGTAGGATGCTACCAACAGAGCTGCATGAAGTAAGGAGTCCGCCACCGTCCAATTTTTATAGTGCATCGCAAGGCGCGCCAAACGCTCCAGGCCTTGCGCTTCAAATACCCGAATGCCAGACTGTTGTATCAATTGAAAGCCTTTTTGGTAATGGCCTTCGGCAATCACCATATCTCCACTACGGCCTTGCCACCGTGCGTCTCCCAGGTTGAGGTACAGCGAAATAGCAGCATTGGTACTTTCAATCACGGTGGTGTCTATTGACGAAAGTCCCTTTTCGTAATAATATATCGCTGAATCAGCTTGCCCTAAATGGTCCGCAAAAACCACCCCGAGGTTGTTGTAGAGTAGCGGCAGGGTTTCCTCTCTTTGGTGAGTTTTTGCCAGGTTTACCGCTTCTTTTAGCAAGGCTATGGTGGGTGACGGATCGTTCAGTTGCACTTTGATTTGGGCCAATTGCACCAAAGTGGGAATCTGATACTGTAAAAGCCTTGCATCAGTACGAATCATTTGCAGGGCTTTGTGCGTGTTCTTTTCGGCTTCGAGCCAGTTGGCTACTAAAATGAGGTAGTTGGATTTGTTGAGGGTAGCCTCTAACATTCCCTTGGTATCATCGATGGAAGCAAACCAATAGCGGGCACTATCGACTTGTGACAGGGCCATGGCCAATTGGCCCAATTGTTTGCTGGCAATGGCCAGCGAAAGCAGTGCCCTGGCCTGCAGCTTGCGGTCATCCATCTGGTGGGCAATGCGTTCGGCTTGACGGACCAATTCTTGAAAACGATCGGCTGATTTTCCTTGATACGACCGGCCTAATTGCAAAAAGGCCTCGGCTTTTTCGGAAGTATGTGGAAGCACGTGCAAGCTATCAACGGCCGGAGATTGAAAGCTCCAGGCCTGAAAAGGGCTTGAAAAAAGAAAAAATGCTAGCCCCATTAGGGTAGCCATCACATTTGGGTACATCGGTTACTAAAATGATTGCCTACGTTGCTGAGCTGACGTCAGTAGAAGGCCGGTGAATGATGGAACAGGAACTTGTTATCGACCGGGGCGCTGGTAGATCAATGTGGCAAGAGGTTATCCTGAAGAACTAAGGTAACAAGATCGTAAGTCTTGTAGTGATAAACGCCAGAACTTCAGAAAGAAGTAAATTCTGGAAAAGGATTTTAAAGTGCCTCATCCAAGGGTTTCGGTTATACTTCACAATCCGGAAAGTTGTTTTTCACCGGCAGAACACGGCTTCAGTGACCGTTAGGCCACTAACCACCATATCAAAGCCAATACCAAGAGTGGGAAGCTCAAAACGATTTGACACACCGCCACCCAAGCCGCAAAACGCAAGGCAATGCCCAAAGCGGTTGACCGCCGATTGGATTGTCGAAGCATGGTTTTGAGCGCTTGCAAATCCATACCCATCAAGGTTTCCTGGCTCTGTGGCAAATCAAACAAGCCTTGGCTTTGGCTGCCCACCTTAAACCCGTGCCATACTTCTTTGGGGTACAGCCACAACGAATAGCCCATCGCCCAAAAGCTAAGCAGGCATACTGGAAAGTGTTTCCATACTTGAGTACCCACTTCTATGCCGGCAATAAAGGCTTCTCCGCGCCAGGAGGTATCACAATCAAACACCACATGTTCGATGTCGTGCAGGTGAACGGCCTTTTTCCGAAACTCAGGATTGGGCAATCGCAGGGTAATGCCTGCGATCTTAAAGTGAAAGTGATTCAAGTCGGCACCACCTTGGTCGGGCACCCCATTGGCTTTGTAGAAAGCCAGTAGATGTTCTTGAACGGTCATACCGTCAATGGCTATCAGATTTATCGATAGGATAAAGATACAACCTGAATCAGTATCGTGAGAGAAAAACCTCTTTAAATCAACCCTTAAGTGCGGTTTTTAGTCTTGGCTTCGTGCCATGAGCAAGCCTCAATGCCGGTTGTCGCATCGGATGAAAACCGGAGGAGATTCTTGCGCTAAGAAATGAATGCGCGGACACCCAAAAGACCAACTCATGAATCCCATGATGACGGGTGGCCGGTTGTTGAACAATTGCCCGGTAAACTGCATGGGTTGGCCCTTGTAGGCCGTATCAATTCCTGATAAGGGATTAAGGTCACAACCTTCAGAATCGATAAAAGCATGACTAAAAATCAATTGTTGACGGGCGGAATCCAGTACCGCAAGGTGCCGTCCTCCAATACTGGTGTTGCTTCCCAAGTTATTGAGGTAGTAGTGCTTCCCTTCCTGCTCATGGTAAAGAGTGGCAGCAACGTCTTTTTTATAAATCCGGGAAGAATCTTCCTTAGGAAAGGTAAATCGGGAAAACGGATTTTCTTTGGAAACCTGCCAAACTATCGGTTTCATTTGCCCTTTTAAAAAGGGATTTTGACGGCCTACATATACCAGGCTTCTTTCATACGACCAACTGGCCATGGCCGCAGCTTCTAGCTGAAAACCCAACAGGTAATCCTCTTGCCGCACCTGTCCCTGGGTTCCATAAGGCGTCACAAAAGCCACTACTGATAATTCAGCCACCGTATAGGTAGCGATGGAATCAAGATCAAGGTTATACACAAACACCTGATCAGCATCGTCCATTTGGCACCGTTTCAAGAATCGTTTCCGATAAGGGCTATCGAGGGTGTGGTAATTATCGTTTTCGTACTCGACCATTCCCAAATAACGGTCGGCAACGGCTTGAGAATCGGGATGCTCGCTCCAACGATAGGCCTCGCAAAGTGGAATAAAAGCAAAAGGGTTATCGCGTTGAAATGCAACCGGATAACAAGGGTAAATTGCTAAAGGCGTAGACCTGGGAAATGTGTCGATCGGTACCGGCGAAGCTATTGGTCGACCTGCTTCAACAGTCGAAGTATCTAGATCGGCTATTGGATCACCCGAGTCTTGAGGTTGCATTGGGCTCGTCGTTTGGGATTCAGCCCCAGGGCTACACTGCACACCAACCAGCACCATCAGCACCACCGTCACAAACCATCCAAAGTGCTTCATAGTTTACCCAACAAAAACCAGGATGTAATGCTCTTCTGCATGGGCCTCCGCTATAAAAACTTTTAATTGTTCAATGGCAGTTACTACATGAGAACGGTTAAAAGCCAGATGAGGAGACTCATCGTTGTGCCACGTTTCGGGGTATACACCGTTTTGGTTCATGTCCTCCGGATCATAAGCGCTAACCATACATTCGTTGGACACGTTTTGCAATACCTCTTCCCATAAGGTTACCCGCTCAGGTGGGTGATATGGGACCGCTTCTAAGTAATGTTCTTCAATGGAAGCACCAGCTTCCGGTTTTGGTTGTAGCAATGCCTCAGGAGAAAAAAGCAAATGGGCTTTGAGAGATGGGTTGGCCATGCACTTATCGAGCACATGTTCTACCCCTTCTTGATTTTGGTCAAAAGTGATCCATTGTTCTGCCTGCTTGGGATGAAAGCTGGACGGATCGGCAGTTAGGGTTTGAAAAGTAAGGGCCGAAACGGCGTAAAACGTAGCACTTAATCCCATAGGTAGTTTCGCAGTTGGCGATTGTGATGGGAAAGGTATATGTTTTTTAAGGATGCAGCTTTCCTGCACCGTTTGATAAACTCAACAAGTAGAAAAATATCAGAGCTTGATGAGCTTGAGCGGAACTACCGGACGTTGCTCGTCAGAAATGTGTACCCAATAAGTGCCGGGAGGCAACTGATCCAGGTCCAGGGATTGTTGCCGAACCTCAAAAGCTGCTTGATGCAGTACCAATTGCCCAACGCTATTGTAGACTGAAAGCACTACCCGACCGGAACCCATTTCAGTACTTTGCACCTGCAATTCTTCCCTTGCTGGATTGGGATATAGCTTGTAGGTTTTCGCCGAAGGGAAAGCATGAAAAATGGAAAGTGGGCTTCCACAGTCGTCGGGTGGTTTGTTGACCTCTCTGGCGGCCAGCTGATTCACGGGTTGCCCATTGATCTGTGAAAATCCACCGGCCACCAATAAAGTATCATTGTAAACTGCTAAATCACTAACAATAGAGCTAAACTCATCGCTGTAGCCACACCAACGTTTGCCGTCCCACCAGGCTAAATTATTGGCATCGGCGTCTCCAGCGGAAGAGAAAACCCCAACCATCATCAACTTATCGTCAAAGACCATCATGTCCGTAACGATGGGATTGGAGAATCCTCCTACTCCACCTTGTAGATCGTCCCAGGTATTGCCATCCCAAGCAATGATTGCATTGCCCGGGCTGCCATCAGCCAAACTGAATAAACCGCTGGCATAGAGCCGACCCTGGTAAATTTGCAGCCTGCCTACACTGGACAAACTTCCTCTAATGCCCGAACCTACTGGCTGAAAAGCGTTGCCATCCCAGCGGGCAATATCGTTTACTGAAAAGTCGGGGGTTCTGAAATTCCCTCCGATATATAAATCTCCCTGATAAAAGGCAGCTGCAGTGACTGTGCTATTGGAGACCAGGTTGTTGCTGGTAGCGAAAGGATGCCAATTATTGCCGTCGAAACGAATAATTTGAGGTGAAACAATCCCATTGATATTGGTGAACTCTCCTAAGACCCAAAGCGTATCTTGATATTCATAAAAACCGCTAACGGCACCATCAGGCCGAGCGAGGCTGTCCCAAGTACTACCGTTCCAACGGGCAAGGTACTGATCAGTAATGTTGAAAAAGCCGCCATAGGCATACAGGTCACCTTTATAAACGGTCATCGCCCAAACCGATGATTGTCCGCACCATGCGGCTCCCCCTCCCATGTCGTCCCAGGTTTGTCCATCCCATTGAGCAATGCAATTACAGGGAGTGTTTCCCGCTTGGGTAAAGTTACCACTGACGTAGAGCAAATTTTGGGCAGAGTCGACCGCCAGATCGTTGATGACTGAGCCGGTTATTCCTCCTTCGAAAGTTTGGAAGGCCTGTCCGCAAAGGGAAAGGCTGCAACTCACCCAAACACCCAGCAGCAAGACCACTCGGCAAACAATACTTTGCTGATGTACCATAAAAGTCTCTTGTTTCATCTGCATTAGCGGACCATTAATTTAGAAGTATGTATGCCTTGGTCACTGTACAATTGAATCAGGTACAAGCCTGAGGCGGCCATTCTCGGTATTTCGATGGTGGTTTGGTTGCCCAATCGCCCTAATTCTCGTTCCAAAAGCACTTGACCGGTGGGCGTTATGATCACCGCACGGTCAGGCGAGGTAGACACGCCTGACCAATTGATGGTAAACTGACCTTTGGCAGGATTAGGAAACACGACAACACTGTTTTCGAGTTGCGCCCGTTCGTCCCAACCCAACAGTTGGTCGATCTCAAACCGCACCAAAAAGCCATCGTCTAACACATTGTTGGTGAACTGTGGAGTATTCCGACAATATTGGGTGGATGGATCGCATTGGTAGGGAAAATCCTTACCGGTAGTGATTCCACCCATATATAAGGTCCCGTTGGGCTCAGAGAGCAATACATTGCTGCGTTCGTTTTGCCGGTTGTTATTCGGACGATTGTTGCTGGTAAACTCACCACCGTAGTAAGTAGACCAGCGGTTTTGTCCATCACCATCGAAACCCAATACGAAAGGGTCGGTATCGGAAATCCCGCCAAGGTTACCTTGCTGGCCTTGGTAATAAAACCCCCATTTGTAGTTAGTGGAAAAGTCGGTGCTAAAAGTGGCTCCACTGAGGTAGAGGTTGGAGTTGGCATCCAAGGCAATACCACTACCAAAGTCATCTCCACTACCGCCCCACAAAAAGCCCCAATCGTAGTTGCGGTCTGCATCAAAGCGGCTCAAAAACAACTCCTGGCCTCCACTGTTGGAGGTTTGATTGTAAGCCCCGGGACGAAGCGACAATGGAAAGCCTTGCCCCACAACTGGCGCAGTGCCCATCGGTTGAAATTGGGTAGCTCCTGTACTTCCGTATAAATAAAGGTGATCATTGGGGTCTAAAGCCAGGCCACCATAATTGGTATGGAAAGCACCCGGCTCACCAAAAAAAGTGGACCACACCAATTGTCGATTATCGGAAAATTCGGCTATGTAGAGCCTGGCACCCGATTCCTGGTAGTAATCTTGCGCCCCAGTTGGGTCGCACAGTGGAAACCCTCCGTTGGTGGCTGGCGCGCATCCCTGATCTCCCACCTGAAAGGTAGTAGTGGTGCCAGCAATAATTAATTCACCAGTGGATTTGCCCACCAAACCCAGAATTTCGCTCTGGCCGCTACCGCCCCAAAAACTGGACCACTGCAAGGCGCAGTTGGCATCTAATTGAAAAATGAACCCTGTTTGTTGTCCGGCAATATCTTGGTTATAAGCTCCGGCGAAAGTCTGAAGCGGAAAATCGGTACTCTCGGTATGCCCAACAAGGGTCCAGTTCTTTGCCTGATCTACGTAAGCTCCTCCTTTGGGCAAAAAGTCAAAGCTATTGCCCCCGAGATAACTGCCATACAATTGATTTTCTCCATCTACACTCATTTTTCCAATGTAGCCTTCTGCCATACCCGAGAAGGCAGGATGCGAATAGCCTTGGCAAAACTGACCAATGGTACTGTCGCAAATCAGTAGCAAGTCGTGGGAATTGGTTTCTACTGTAAAGTACACCTCCCCATCTTGGTCCTGTACCAAGGAGCGGCCATTTTCGTCAAGGCTCCCGCCCACAAAGGTGGTCCACAACAGCACCCCATCATCGTCGAAGTAAGAGATGAAGGCATCAGTAAGCGCATTCAAAGACCCATCAAAGGCCGATTGACCGGGAAAGATGGGAAAGTCCGGTGCTCCAGCGCTACCCGTCACGTACAAATATCCGTTGAGGCCAAGCAGCATATCGTTCACTTCGTCAAAATCGCCAAAGCTGCCGATATAGGTCGACCAGCAATTTTGTGGTCCTCCGCTGCGACTGCCGTCTTCGGGCAAGCCCATCAGCAGCACCAGGGTATTGCCAGAGTTGAAATTACTGGTTTGAAAGCTCAACTCGCCGTTCCCCCAATGCTGCAAAGAAGCCAACCAAGGCAGGAGATGGGTATTGTGTTGGGGATCTACTTCATAAGCGATGAAATGCGAAAGCAAAAGGTCCCAGTTGGCCAAACTGGCTTTCAGGCCATCTTGTAGCACTTCTATTTTGTCCTGTCCGTTTAGCTTGAGACGAATGTCGTTTGGATCACCACCAGGATGAATTACGAAAGCCAGTTTGGGTCCGTTGGCATTGCTGAAGAAATGGACATCAATGTTGGGAAACGCCGATTCGTATATCAATCGCTGGTAATTGGGTACTTCAGTAATCCCTTGAGTGCCGGTATGGGTTAGAAAATAGTGGTTGACAAAACTTTTCGGATCTATGGCAGTCAACGAAGGGGTACACCCCGTTTCGGGCAAGCACTCAAATTCAAGGTCAATGCGGTACCAAGAGTGCATACCGGTACTTTCAGGGGCTTGTTCTAAGGAAACAAAGCTTATTTTATCTGGTTGAAAAAACTGTAACGGCAGACTGCTGTTGGTGTAGTAGAGAATTTCGGATGCCGGATTTTTATCACTTCGCAATAGTTGTCCTGCATTTTGGATGAAGGTATAATCACCCGAATAGCCTTCTTCCCAAAGGTCGGGCGGAGGCGATTGCTGTGCGGTTGAGGTAGTAGTATAAAGGCAGGCGAACATGCACCAAATGGTCGTTATTCCAATTCTTTGCCCCATGTATTGCATATTTTAAGGTTAGCTTCTGATTTGCTTTTCAAAACAATCGAGGGTAACCAGCCAGAAAATGGGGCACTTCTGATGGACCTTTTTGGGGGGCAAAAAAGTCAACGATGCGTCAACAACATCTATTGAAATGGAAAAAAGCAGCTTCTACTTTGACTGAGGCAGGATGTTGTGCAAAGCTTACTACTTTCTGGTATGCAATATAGAGCATAGTTCCTTTGGACGCAATGACGTTTCTGTCGGTTATTGGGTATATTACTCATTTTATGAGAGTTAGACCGCAATAATATGGGCTCTCAAGACGCAAAGCATGCTATAGTGTGCCTAAATTTTAGCGTGTAAATACGGATATGGATTGCGGCAAGGGAAAGAAGCCCCTTTAACTATTACTCATTTTTCGAGTAAATGGGTGGTGATTTCAGGCAGAAGCCGGATAAATGCGGCTCACGATCGCACCTACCAACATGGAAATGAGAAACGAGGGGGCCAATACGTCCAATGCTTCGAAATAAGCTCCAATTCCCTCCATTTCCTGCACAACAAATTTGAAAAATGGTACACAGGCAAATCCGGTGATCATGGATGCAATAGCACCTTTTTCGGAATAGCCTTTCCAGAAAAGTGAGAGTATAATGACCGGACAGAATGTGGCGGCAATGCCCGACCAACCAAAAATAACGAACCAAAATATGGTCCGGTCGGGCGATAGGGTGGCCACTAAAATGGCGATCGCCAATGAAAAGAGTGCCAACGCCAGGGTGACGTAACGCGAAATGCGGGTAAGTTTTTGATCATCAATCTTGGGACGCAGTAATTTTTGATATACATCCCGGGTAATGGAGCTGGAAGCGACCACCAGCAGCGAATCGATGGTGGACATGATGGCCGAAAGCACTACGGCAATGTAAATGCCAACCAAAACCAAAGGCAACAGGTTTTCTACCATTACAATGAGCAGGTCTTCTCCGTTGTTTCCCAACACGGCTTCGGGGTCCTGGCCCACTTTGGTAAACAGGTAGCGGCCCAACAGCCCAATGGTTACTGCTGCTCCATCCGTAAGCAGGGTAAATACTACAGCTACCCAACGTCCGTATTTGATTTCGCCTTCGTTGCGCACGGCAATGAAACGCACATAGATTTGCGGTGAGCCCAAAAAGCCCAAACCAATCATGGCAAACCCCAACAGCGTAGCAACATTCAGCCAAGGATCATCACTGGTACCCCAAACGTTGAGTAGGTTGGGATCGAGGTCGCGTAGTCCTTGCACGAATTCTCCCCCACTTTCCACCGCAAACCATCCTACCAATGGCAAGAGCATCAAGCCCAGAAACATCATGATTCCTTGAAAAAAGTCGGACCACACTACGGCTAAGAAGCCGCCGATATAGATGTAGGCTACTACAATCACAAAGCCGATGATGGCGCCAGTGAGGTAATCCATTTGCAACAACGACTCGAAAGCTTTGCCAGTAGTGTCAATTTGTGCACTTACGTAAATGACTACAAATACCGAAAGGGCGGCAGCTGCTACCCAGCGCAACAAATTGGTTTTGGGTTTAAAGCGCCCCTCTAAAAAATCGGGAATGGTGATGGCATCGTATTGATCACTGAGTCTTTTGAAGGGTTGGGCCATGAAAAACCACGAAACGGCTACCCCAAGGAGCTCGCCCAACACCACCCAATAGGCAGAGATTCCGGCCATGGCCCCCATGCCGGTGAGGCCCAGCAGCAACCACCCCGACTCGCCTGTAGCCCGGGCTGAAAAAGCTACTGCCCAAAAACCGACATTCTTTCCTCCAACATAAAAGTCGCTCATGCCCTTCACCCGGCGTGATGCCACGATACCAATGGCGAACAAGATGCCGAAATAGATTGCAAGAATGATGTATTTAGTGAGCATGCAACAGAGTTTTGAAGCGATTCGGCCAAATATAGGCAATCTGAAGTTGAGGGTTTAACAGATCTTTCTGGCCACTACTCCAAGGATTATCTTGATGATTTCACCTTGAAAAACCCGCTGGTGTTTTTCATCAGTCTACGCCAAAGTCATCGGCCAAGCGGTGCCTGAGCCGAATTTCGTCCACCGGAATACCAAACCCATGATGAATCATTCCAAAAACTACTGCCTTTACCTCTAAGGCGCAACTCATCTTTTCTCGAGGAAGCAGGGTTTTGAAATGCAGGGCCATCAGCCAATGCACCAGGTCATTTAACGTATGCGCATCTAACGGAATCCGGTCTTTGGTAACCGGACGAAAAATTGCCCGCCAGGAACTTTGATGGCGCAAGGGCACCCGATCGAGGTGAGGCATTTCCATACCCAAAAACAACCCGACCTGCTGCCATTGGTCATGAGCTGTTTCAAACCTAAAATAATTGCCCAGCACCTCTTCCGACCCCATAGAATTTTGGCGATGGGGAAAGGTTTGGGAAAAAGCGATTTGCAGTTTTTGAAGCAGTGCCATTTCTACAGGACTCTGATCCTCGGAAAAGGCATTTCGGCGAACCAGATAATTAACGACCTCCTCTACCCGATACAATTGGGCGGCCTCCCGGTCAGAAATCGGTCCAAAATAACCTTCCAGGTTTTGAATGAATTCAACGCTGTCTAAGCCCATATCCGCTTTCAATTAAAGGTGATGCATTAATTACGGAAGGTTACCGCTGATCAAAGCCTTTACAATGGGCCAATCGGGTTGGGAAAACGAAAGTGTGGATAGTTCAGCCGTGGTCAACCATTCGTGGGCATCGTGGTCGTTCCAAACCGGCTCCCAATGCAACAGGCGACACTCTATGGGCAAGAGGGTTAACCTCATCCGGTCCGATGCAAACCTAACCGGCGGCCACTCCTTCCCTACTTGCACCTCCATGCCCAGCTCTTCTCTCAATTCCCGCTGCAAGGCTTTGGTGGGTGTTTCTCCTGGTTCCATCTTGCCACCGGGAAACTCCCATTCCTCTGCATTGCGCTTCCCAGCTTTTCTTCGGGCTACAAACCATGTGTTCTGCCTTTGCAAGAGTGCACAAACTACCAACAGCGAGGCATTAGGGTCATTTGTCATTCGGCTAAATATAGGGCAAAAGCCGTATTGAGCGCAGTTGGCTCAGGTACTTACTTCGTACCATGCTTTTTCAACCTTATACCACACCGGTATTTTTGTTTCGGTGTACGCTCCTGCTTTTTCTCTTTGCCACTTTTTCGACCCTAAGCGCTCAAACACTCGATGACTTTGAAATGCGCTCAAAAGAATACGACCGGGATTGGTACTTTGATTTGGGCGTGGCGCACTCCTGGGTACGCAATCCTGATGCTTTTAACAACGAGGCTCATAAAGACCGTGCTACCTCGCTCTACCTCAATGCCTACCGTATTCGGATGGCCAAAGGTCAATATTCTTTTCGCTATTACAACCCACAAATTTCTGACATGAGTGTATTGCTCAGTAGGATTTTGCAAAACACCCGATCGGCCAACCGGTCGGAGGGTACCAGTTTTTCAGCCGGATTGATTGGTTGGAATTACATGGCCTGGAACATTACCGAGCCTAAGAAATTTCAAGCTGCCATTGGATTTTCTTTCGCCGACTATTTCTTCGGTTCTACCTATGTGGCCGACACCATCAGCGACCCCGACGGCTGGGCCACTTACGAACCACATGGCTATTACTGGGCGGCTGGGCCTACCATTATGGGCCGGTTTGCTATCGGTAAAGCCCTGTTGCTCCAAACGTCTTCTCAATACAACTTGAGCTATTGGAAACCGGTTGGCCTCTCCTACGGAATTGAGATAGAAGGCTATCCATTGCCCCATTGGTGGCACTTCCGGATGGATTTACTTTCTGCCTGGGGCTTCTTTGCCGGCTGGCAAACCGCTTATTTGATCAACCGTGGCGACCGGCCCAACAATGCCCGAAGATCATCGATGAGTTTGGGCTATCGGTTTCGATTTTAATCCATCCTTCATCACCGTTGTGATACAAACTATCGGAATGAATTCGTTCTGAGGATACATTCTGCCAATGGTGGCATTGTGCTATCTTTAAAAAATGACAACGCGTACACTTCGTAGCTTCCTTTTACTCGTCAGTTTCTTTGGTGCTCACCTGGCCAACGGACAACTTATCAAAGACAGCCTCATTGCCGATTTCGACTTCGACGATATTGATTCGATTTTTACCGCGGCTGGTGTTTTTCCAAGTTTGGTTTCGCAAGACTATGAAGTGGAAGTTTACCGCATCACCTACTCCACTCCACATCCGCAAGGCGGCACTACTACCGCTACCGGTGCCCTGGCGGTACCCAAGGGCAAGGCCTGTAGCCCAATCATGGTGTATGCGCACGGCACCATTGCCGAACGTTTCGATGTTCCTTCTTATTTGAGTACCGAGTCGGTGATCGGAATCATCTCCGCCACCAGCGGCTATCTGGTGGTGATGCCCGACTACCTTGGTCTGGGTGACGGACCAGGCTTTCATCCTTACGTGCATGCCGAATCGGAAGCCACCGCAACCCTGGACATGTTGCGGGCCAGCCGTACGTTTTGCACCAACCAACAAATTGGCTACAGCGAACAACTGTTTCTCACCGGATATTCCCAAGGTGGACATGCCATTACTGCAGCGCACCAAATGATGCAAGAGCAATTTTCCAACGAATTTCAGGTCACTGCTTCGGCCCCCATGGCGGGTCCTCACGACCTTAGCGGAGTAATGCAGGATTTGATGACCAGCAACAACGCTTACGACCAGCCGGGTTATGCTCCTTACATTGTTTTGGGATACCAAGAAGCCTACGGCAACATTTACAACAACCTTTCTGATGTCTTTTTGGCTCCTTATGACAACATCATTGCCAACTTTCTCAACGGTCAGTTCGATTTATCTGCGGTTAACAGTCAACTGCCGGCGGTGCCCAGAGACATGTTTCAGGCAAGTTGGATCAACGACTTTCAAAACGACAGTTTGCATCCGATGCGGGTGGCCCTCCGCGAAAACAATACCTACAATTGGGCTCCGGCAGATTCTATGCGCTTGTACCATTGTAGTGGCGACAATATTGTTCCTTACCAAAACAGCACGGTAGCCTTCAACAATTTTGTGGCCAACGGTACTACCACCGTTTCTCAAATCGATGTTAGTGCTACCTTAGATCACGGCCCCTGTGCCGCCATTGCCTTGCTTGCTGGTAAAATTTGGTTTGACACCATGGTGAACGATAGCTGTGATCCGGTGGTCTCCACCCCTGACGTATCGGTAGCAATTCCAGCGGTGAAAGTATTTCCTAATCCTACCAAAGGAGCGATTCAAATCACGGGCTACCCCAACAGTAGCATTCCGGTAACTCTCCGCGTATACAACCTTCAAGGTCTGTTGCTCCATCAAACCAGTGTTTCTGGCAATAACCCTGAAGTTCAACTTGAGCATCTACCCGTTGGCATGTACCTGGTGGAAGTAGCGGGCGAAGCCTTCGTCTATCGACAAAAAGTGCTTCGACAGTAGAACTTCCTTCTCACAATAAATATCATCTAAATGAAAAAAGCCGAAGTCTGTAGACTTCGGCTTGGGCATCCCTGGGTTATTTTATGTTTCGCCTAACTGATAGTCTAACCGGGATGCGGAGAACATTTAAGGTCTATTTGAGAATTTCGGTGGCATGTCCGGAGCCATCAACGATCCAGCCAATGGTGCGAATAAAGGTACCTGTTGTTACAATTCGAGAAGTATTGTAACAACGCGACTCCCCAGCATAACCTATCATAAGTTCCATTTTTTTGATTTCCCCCTTCTTTATCTTCAAGTCGTACCGCATGGTGAGACCAGCTTGGTGGGCTGCTTTTGCAATGGCTTCCAGTTCCTCAAAAGTAGTTTTGTGGGTAATCACATAAGAAATAGTGATTTCTATGGTTTCTTCCTCTTCTTCAAGGGTGGTGTCTGGCAGTTGAGGTTCTGAATCGGGATCAAGGGCAATGGGCTCCCATTCTATTTCAGGGATAACATCGGAGGTTTCCAATTTTACTGACTCCAAACCGTCACCTTGGCCACCTTCAGAGCTACGGTGAACGGCCAACTGCTTCACTTCTATTTGTTCCGTATCGGTTCCGTCAGTCGTTTGTTCATCAGTGCTTGTATCCAAAGGAGCACGAACCTTCTCTTCGGTTGAAAGCGTAGGCAAACTGTCCACTTCCATTTGCCAGGAGTAGGTGGAGGTGGTTACCGGTGGTAAAACCTTGTAGCTCGCCGTTGGAATCGCTTCAGAGGCAGAGCTACCCCACAAAATGGCAGTAAGTAAGAGTGCAGATGTCGAAAACATAATGATCAGGGTCTTTAGGTTGAACAGTGAAAACCCGGAGGCGAGGCCTCCCGGTTGAATCGATTGAAGGAAGGTACCAAATATATCATCAGAAGTAGTTACCGGAGCTTGTTCGCGCGCTCGTTGAAACAACTGTTGTGTATATTGCTCGATGTTATCCATGGTTTACCTCCATGCTTTGAGATCCAACTTGGGGAGTTTCACGCAACAATTGATAAAGCTGCTTTCTGCCCCTTTCCAAACGTTTTTTCACCGCAGCCTGGCTGGCTTCTTGCATGCCGGCGATCTCTTTTATAGAAAACCCATTGATTTCAAACAAAATGAGTGCTTCACGCTGAATTTCCGGCAAGCGGGCCAGTGCCTTGTACAAAAGGTGGATTTCTGCATCTCGATCGGCACTTTCGCCCGAAGGGCGTTCTTTCAAGAGCGGTTGATCTTCGGTTTTCAATTCTCGTTTCTTTCGATGGTTCCTGGCGAGCAAGCGTACTGCAATACCAAACAAAAAACCCAAAAACGCCTTCTCGGAGCGCAGGGTGTCCAACTTTTCCCAGGCGACAAGCAAGGTCTCGTTCATGAGGTCCCGATAGTCCATCTCTCCATAGACTCGTGCACGGCAAAAGCGTTCGAATTGAACGTGTACGGAGTCGTAGAGTTGACGGAAGTGTTCTTGTTTTCCGGGTTTCATGGTCGGCTTTCTACCCTTTTAAGGTAAGTGACCTGAAGCGGAAAAAAGTGACAGGCAATCTAATTTTTTTGAGGTGGCGGTCAGAAATCGCTCTCTACCTCACAAACACAGCGAAACCCTAACCAGCATTGCGGTGCTGAGTAAGGGTAATCTTGTTCCCAGCCCACTTCTTCTAGCAAGTGTTGCCAGGATCCCCCTTTGGCAATGCCTTCTTCATGGATCATTTCTGCTACATTGCCAATAATGTTGCGCAAATGGTATTGGTTTACCGGAAAGGTGCTCACGGGAGCAGGTTCATTACCACCACCGGTATAGAAGGTATTGTTATTCGAAGGGTTTACGCTGGCTTTCAAGTTGAATTTTGGCTTTTCGGCAGCCCGGCGTTTGTCCAATCCAGGATAGCCGGCTTTCGCTGCCATTTCCCACTCCTCCCGTGTCGGCAAACGATAACTTACGCTGGGTCGAAATTTTCCATCCTTTTCCGAAAGTTTATCGAAATATTCGTTTACCCGGTCCGACCGCCATTGGCAAAAAGCAGTGGCTTGTTGATAGCTGACCCCAACTACAGGATAGTCGTTATAAGCTGAATGCGTATGGTAATAATTGCCGTAAGGCACCGTAGGAGCTTTCTGCCAAACTAAGGTATCAAGCAAAGAAGCTTTGTATTCAGAAGAATTCGCCCCATGTTGTTTTTTCAACCAATATTGATATTCAGACCAATTAATGTTGCTAATTTCCGTTGCATCCATGTAAAACCCTTCGCGGATGAAGACCGTACCGGGTGGACGAAGGCCTTTGTCTTGGCCGATAGCATTAAAAAATGGCCGGAAACCGATGTTGCTGGAGGGAGCGAAAATGCCTTTAAAGCGCTCGGGTCCTCTGATCAGCAACTCCTCGGGCGAGCTACTCCAACTGCCGCCCTTAGTTCCCGGCCGGTTCATATCGTCCAGGTACCATACCATTTCAGCCACATTGCCGGCCAGGTTATAAAGACCAAAAGGATTGGGTGCGTAGGAACCCGTTGTAATGGTTAACCAGGCGCCATCTTCGTTCATCGAATTTCGGGCAAATGAAGTCAAGCTAGCGCTGTCGCAGCAACTGTGATTGGCGAGATAGCAACCTTCAACGGTGGTAAGGGAGTTGACCGGCCAAGGATATTTCAAGGCTTTATCTCCACCCTGGGCAGCCCAGATCCACTCACTGTCACTGGGTAGCTTCAAACTCGGAATGGGCTGTTTCAGTTTACCCAGGTAAGCCTTGTTGGTTTCGTTGGTCAACCAATAGCAGAACATGAGTGCTCCTTGTCTGCTGATGCCAACTACCGGATAGTGATCGTAGGCAGGATGCGAAAAATACAACTGATCCATAGACTCCAAAAACCCGGAAGGGTAATCTTCACTCCATACGTTTTGTTTTGGCTTGGCTTTCAGAAACTCCTGCTTCCGATCTTGTATCAAGAGATCGAACAAAAAGGTGCGGTATTCCAAGTTGGTAACCTCATTGATTTTAGCATAATTGGACTGAACCTTCACCCGTTGGCCATCTTGCTCTAAAACACCTCCCGGAATCAAAGCATAATGTTTCTTGTCTTTCTTTGCCAAGGCTTTCATCATGCGGGCCTTCATTTTTATGTTGGCCTTGCGCTCTTCTTTGGTCAAGTTTGGAAAACGGTAGTTGCTGTCCAGCGTATCCGCCACTATGGAGGGAACCGCCGGAGTAGTCACCTCATCGTTGAAGTGCCGCTCCCTGATAAGCACAGGAGCAGTAGTCGCTTCCAACCTTCGTGGAAGATGAGAGGTATTCGGCTCTGAAAACATTAAGGCAGGCATTGCTTTCAACACTTCAATAGCAGGCACGTCCATTTTTAATTGACCCAACGCACTGGTACTCCTACCCTCCTTCTCCTCTTCTACAGCAACGGATCCACCGACGTCTTTGGTAGCTTCCGCGGGTATGGATGGTGGTATTTCCGAAGAAAACCAAAGCATGGTTAATCCACCGGTAACCACCAATAGGATAGCCACAACACTTCCCATCAAGCCATTCGAACGCCACCAAGGGCGTGCCGAAGCAGAAAGTGATTGTTGAAGAAAACGATCTTGCGCAGCTTCAAAAGGAATATCCGATTTTGCCCCGCGAGCCTGCTCAAAAAGGCGGTTCAGTTCTTCTGCTTCTTTCATTTACTCACGTTTTGGGGATGATGGGGTGAGGTTTCGGTCAGCATACCTTCCAAGGCTTTGCGGCCTCGCTCCAGGCGTTTTTTTACCGCAGAAACACTGGCCTTCTGGATAGCGGCAACTTCCTTTACCGAAAAACCATTGATTTCATACAGGATGATGGCTTCTTGCTGTGCATTCGGCAATTGTGCAAGACAGTTGTAAAGGAAATAAAGGTCTGCTCTTTCATCACTTTTTTCATGGGCCAAAAGATGCAACACGTGTCCCTCATCCAGCGGTACTTCCCGGTGATACTTTTTGCGATGGTTAGCCATCACCCGAACACTGATACCAATTAAAAATGCCAGAAAGGCTTTTTCCGACCGCAAGTGGTTCATCTTCGAATAGGCAATCAGCAACGTTTCGTGTAATAAATCTTCGGGAGCCATCCGACCGTGCGCTCTGGCGCTACAAAAACGAGCAAAATCGTCGTGTACAGGTTCGTACAGAGCTAAGAATTTTTGCTGTTTACGGTCAGGCATGATCTGGTTAGAAGGTGCGTTCAATGTATAAATGTCTCCAACTGCCATTTGGTGACACCGCAACACAAATTTTTTCTATGAGCGCCTCAAAATAGGTACCCATGACTTCCAACTTAAACAAATGTTGAGTGCTGTGGGAGGGGTGCAGAATGCACCCACCCATCTAATTGAACACCGTACCTTGGGTGAGCAGGTTTAATTAGGGGTCGGAACTGGTAGTAAGTATAGTGCTCGCAGCGTAGATGGTGGGAACCACCAAAACAATGGCAGCTGTGATGCCTACTGCGTTCATCACAATTTGATCGGCCGCCTTGGCCATAAACTTCAAAAATCGACCTCGCTCCTTCTTAGCCGACTCTTCCTCAGAAGTTTCTCCGTTTTGACCCGTGTTGCTGTTTTTACCAGACGGTGCATTTTGTGCTTGTTGCTGCTGAGTAGTTCTGGTGTTAACACGTGTAGGAGCCGGTCGGCCTTTCACTGGTGCCTGATTTTTAGGCTTTACCACCGTTGGCGCAACTACTGATTGAGGCCTTTCTTCTTCCGTTTGGGCCGTAACAGCCGATGCGAAAGCCAAAAGACAACATATAAAAAGGAGGCGTATCATGTTGGAATATCCAAAGATACGAAAGAAACGAAGTGGTAGAATAGAAATTGTAGGCGGCCCCGAAAAGGGGCAAGATCGATCAGCGGGTCACCAGCCTAACGTTTTGATCACGCAGGCGATTGGTCATTAATTCAAAGTTTTGGGTGTCTTCCAAACGGTAGTAGAGTTGACGCAAGGCCATCATCACTGCACGGTTTTCAGGCTCTTTGTCCAAAACTTTCTCAAAACAAATGACAGAAACACGGTAATAAGAAAAAGCGCGCTCTTTATGATTCCAGTAGTCTGAACGGTTGGGAACCCCGTTCTCGCGGTGCGCAATCTTTACAGAGTCAATTACTTCAACACCACGTTGGTAAAAATGCATTGCCATCGGCAAAGAGCCTGAATCAGCAATGGTAAAAACTTGTGCCTGTACAGAATAGGAAAGGCATAAAAGTGGGAGGACAAACCATTTCATGTCTCCTTATTACGCAAAAAAGGGAAACCGGTTTCGGTTTCCCTTTTATTTTTTGTCGTTCGTCGACTTAATTGTTCAACTTCTCGGTAATTTCCTTGTATTTGTCGGTTTGTCCAGTTCGGGCATACAAGGTTTTCAACGACTGCATGGTGCTCGTATTACTTGGGTCCAGTTCGTGGGCTTTTTCCAAGTAAGGCAATGATTGTTGGAAGTACTTATCACCTTCTGCCTTAGCAGCATCGTAATCGTCCTGATCGTCCAACTCAGCAGCAGCATCGTTGCGTTCTACCCCAAGGTTAAAGTACAATGCTCCTAAGTTGTAGTAAGCATCTGCATAACCGTTGTCAAATTCAATCGCTTTCAAATAGTCTTTTTCAGCGTTTTCAAAGTCTTTCTTGTTGTTGTGGATGGTACCACGAGCATAATACAAGATCGAATTTTGATTGTCATTTTCAATAGCCAGATTGAGGTTGTTGAGGGCCTCATCCAAGCGGTTGTACTTCAGGTACATGTTGATCTCCGTGGTCAACAGGTCCTGATCGTTGGGATACTTTTTGCGACCTTCTCCTAATACCTCAAGGGCAGCATCATCATTTTCTTGCTGTTGATAGATGTAAGCCATATTAGTATACGGACGAGGGCCTTGGTAACCCAATTCGGCACACTTCTTATAATTGACTATCGCTTTGTCATAGTCTTTCATGTTGTCTGCCGACAGGGCGATATTGAACAAAGCGAGGGTATCGGTTTGCTCAAACTCCATCTTCACATTATAACAACGCTCAAAATACTTGATGGCACGGGGATAGTTCTTTTCATTGTACATGTTTACCCCTTCCTGAAAGCAGAGATCAGCCAGCGGGCGATATTCCCTTTTGGTTGCCTCTTCAGATTGGGATTTATTACCCAATTCCAAGGCTTTTTTAAAGGCCTTGGTTGATTCCAGTAATGGATCAGGATGCAAACCTTTAAATTTATCCTCCTTAGAGAGGTAGATGTCACGATAAATCCAAGCGCGGTAGAGCCAGGTTTTGCCCTTAACCGAGGTTTTGGGATGAACGGTGGCAGCATCGATGTTTTCTTTTGCCTTGGCCAATTCCTGATCGCCACGGAACATGTAGGCGTTTTGGACTTTGTTTGGCTGGGCTTTCGCTTCCAGCGAAAAACCTCCTGCCATCATGGCTACCAGCAGCCCGAGGATTCCTCCCCGTTGAGCGAAATGAAATATTGAATTCATGTTGGAAACAGTAAGTTGCATGTTGCGATTGTTCAGTTTTCAATGTGCGCGGCAAATTTAGCCATTATTCCTCACCTTCTTCAATTTCAGTGCCACTTTGGCCGGTGTCGCCAGTAGTATCATCAGAAGGATTTTCTGCTGTTGTTCCTTCGGCTCCTTCCAATTCCTCTTCCAATTCAGCTCCCGCATCGGTTTCCACCTTGGCCACAGCCGCAATTTCATCGTTGTCTCTTACCTTAATAAGACGCACACCTTGTGTGGCACGACCCATAACCCTCAAATCAGAAAGTGCCAAACGAATGGTAATTCCCGACTTGTTGATTATCATAAGGTCATCATTGTCAGTCACGCATTTGATGGCGATCAATGATCCCGTTTTATCTGTGATACTCAGTGTTTTCACACCTTTTCCACCACGGTTGGTGATTCGGTAAACGGGTTCTCCATCCTCAGGATCATCCAGATAGGTGCGCTTTCCATATCCTTTTTCCGAAACAACTAAAATGGTTTCGTCGGTTACGTCACTTACGCAGACCATACCTATCACTTTATCTTTCGGCCCACCCAGCGTGATGCCCCGAACCCCAGAAGCTCCTCGACCCATGGGCCGAACCTTGTCTTCCGGAAAACGAATGGCACGACCAGAGGCCAGGGCCAGAACCACCTGGCTGTTGCCATTGGTGAGTTTCGCCTCTAACAACTGATCGCCTTCGCGGATATTGATAGCAATAATTCCGTTTTGACGGGGACGTGAATAAGCTTCCATCGTGGTTTTTTTCACCACTCCATTTTGGGTACACATTATAATGTAGTTGTTCTCCAGGAACTCTTGGTCCTTGAGGTCGGCTACATTAATATAAGCCAGCACTTTATCATCTGGCTCAATGTTGATCATATTTTGAATAGCACGCCCTTTCGAGGTTTTTTGCCCTTCGGGAATTTCGAATACCCGCATCCAGAAACATTTTCCTTTTTGGGTGAAGACCAACAAATAGTTGTGCGACTTGGATACAAACAAATGTTCCAAAAAGTCTTTGTCACGGGTAGAACTTCCCCTCGACCCCACTCCACCTCGATTTTGAGTGCGGTATTCAGAAAGTTGGGTGCGTTTCATATATCCCATATGGGAAATGGTAACTACCACATCCTCGTTGGGGATCATGTCTTCAATTCGGAAATCTTCGGCTGCGTAGACGATTTCTGTCCGGCGTTCATCTCCGTACTTGTCACGCATCTGCACCAATTCGCCTTTGATGATCTCCATGCGTTTGTCTTCGTTCGAAAGAATGAAGTTTAATTCGTCGATCAACTTCATGAGCTCATCATACTCTTCCTTGATTTTATCACGCTCCAACCCGGTGAGCTTTTGAAGACGCATGTCCAAAATGGCACGTGCCTGAATCTCGGTAAGCTCAAATTTCTCCATCAGCCCGTTTCGTGCTTCTTCCGGAGTTTGAGAGGCGCGAATTAGCGCAATTACCTCATCGAGGTGATCGAGTGCAATTAGCAGTCCTTCTAGAATGTGTGCCCGCTCCTCCGCTTTTCGAAGTTCAAACTTGGTTCGGCGAACGACAACTTCATGACGGTGCTCCACAAAATAGTGGATCATGTCTTTAAGGTTGAGGGTCTGTGGACGCCCCTTTACCAAAGCAATGTTATTGACTGAAAAAGAAGTCTGTAGCTGTGTGTACTTAAACAGGTTGTTTAGAACTACATTAGGAATGGCATCCCGTTTCAGATCAAAGACAATGCGCATACCATTTCGGTCGGATTCATCCCGAATGTCGGAAATGCCTTCAATCTTTTTATCGTTGACCAACTCGGCGGCTTTGCTCACCAAGTCGGATTTGTTGACCATGTAAGGAATTTCGGAAACGATGATCTTCTCACGTCCGTTTTCTTCCTCTACCGTAGCCTGTGCCCGCATCACGACTCTTCCACGGCCTTCGTGAAAGGCACTGCGCACACCTTCATAGCCGTAAATGATTCCTCCGGTAGGAAAATCGGGAGCTTTCACAAACGCCATCAATCCGTCGATGTCAATCTCGCGGTTGTCGATGTAAGCAATGGTGGCGTTTATTACCTCAGTAAGGTTATGAGGAGGCATGTTGGTGGCCATACCAACCGCGATTCCACTTGCCCCGTTGATCAACAGGTTGGGTACTTTAGAAGGAAGCACGGTGGGCTCCTTCAGCGAATCGTCAAAGTTGAGCTGGAAATCAACCGTTTCTTTTTCGATCTCGTCGAGCATTTCCTCGGCGATTTTCCGCAAGCGCGCCTCCGTGTAACGCATAGCTGCCGGACTATCACCGTCAACAGAACCAAAGTTACCCTGACCATCTACCATTGGGTAGCGCAGCGACCATTCCTGGGCCATACGTACCATGGTATCGTATACCGAAGTGTCGCCATGCGGGTGATACTTTCCAAGTACTTCACCAACAATTCTAGCCGATTTCTTATACGGACGATTGGAATATACGCCAAGGTCCATCATTCCATAAAGTACCCGGCGGTGCACGGGTTTCAATCCATCACGAACATCGGGCAAGGCCCGGGAAACAATAACCGACATCGAATAGTCGATGTAGGCTGATTTCATTTCATCCTCAATATTTATAGGAATGATTTTTTCACCCTCTGCCATATTGTCAATTTACAAGTTGAATTTCAGTAGATAAGAAGAATTGCACGGGATTTGCACAAGCGCATTTAATCGAGTCGAAATTAACCATTTTGAGTGGGCTAACACCCCTTCTGAAACCCCCAATTTTGCACAGATTTTTGTTGATAAAATGGGCTTTTAAAAGTACCGTTTCGGAGGGGTCGCCGTAATTTTGACAGTAGTGATTATTTACATAATTTGCGGTTAAGACTGCCGTTTTTACAATGTATGGCAGTCGATTCCGACACCATAGGAACCGAAGAACATTAAGAGAGATATGGAAACCAACTTTTCGCCTCGGGTCAAAGATGTAATCTCGTTTAGCCGAGAGGAAGCCCTGCGCCTCGGCCACGACTACATCGGTACTGAACATTTCTTGTTGGGAATCATCCGCGAAGGTGAAGGAGTGGCAGTAAAAATTTTAAAGGGCCTAAACGTGGACCTGATGGAATTGCGCAGAATTATCGAGCAATCCATCAAATCGGAGAGCAGCCCCAAGGCAGTGAGCAACCTGGGCAACATTCCTCTGGTGAAACAAGCTGAAAAAACCTTAAAGATTACATACCTCGAAGCCAAGCTGTTTAAGAGCAACATCATTGGTACCGAGCACCTGTTACTTTCAATCCTAAAAGACGAGAACAACGTAGCAAGCAGGGCGTTAGCCAACTTTAAAGTGGATTATGATATGGTTAGAGAAGAATTAGAAAATATGTTGTCGCAATCATCGGACAACACTCCTAAAGCTGCCACCGACTTTCCAGGTGGTGGGTCATCGTCGGACGACGACGGAGACGACGACCAGGGAGGATTTAGCGGAGGCGGATCTAAAAAGCCCTCCGACAGCAAATCTAAAACCCCGGTTCTCGACAACTTTGGGCGTGACCTTACCCGCATGGCCGAAGAAGACAAACTCGACCCGATTGTAGGTCGTGAAAAAGAAATTGAGCGGGTATCACAAATTCTTAGTCGGAGAAAGAAAAACAACCCCATCCTAATTGGTGAGCCCGGTGTGGGTAAATCGGCCATTGCCGAAGGCCTTGCCCTGCGCATTGTGCAGCGCAAAGTGAGCCGGGTTTTGTTCAACAAACGGGTAGTAACCCTCGACCTGGCTTCTTTGGTGGCCGGCACGAAATACCGCGGTCAGTTCGAAGAGCGGATGAAAGCGGTGATGAACGAATTGGAAAAATCACCCGATGTTATTCTCTTCATTGACGAAATACACACCATTATTGGTGCAGGTGGAGCCTCAGGGTCTTTGGATGCATCCAACATGTTTAAGCCCGCTTTGGCCCGTGGCGAAATTCAATGCATCGGTGCTACTACACTCGATGAATACCGCCAGTATGTAGAAAAAGATGGAGCGCTCGAACGCCGTTTTCAAAAGGTATTGGTAGAACCTACTACTCCGGAAGAAACCATTCAGATCCTGCACAACATCAAAGAAAAGTACGAGGATCACCACAACGTGAATTACACCGACGAAGCCATCTCTTCCTGTGTTTCCCTCACCGATCGCTACATCAGCGACCGTCACTTGCCCGATAAAGCCATTGATGCTTTGGATGAGGCTGGTTCGCGCGTTCACATCACCAACATCAATGTTCCCAAAAACATCATCGAGACCGAAAAGAAGATCGAGAATGTGAAAGAGGAGAAAAATAAAGTGGTGCGCAGCCAAAAGTATGAAGAGGCCGCACGACTTCGGGATACGGAGCGGCAACTGATGGAGCAACTGGAAACCGAGAAGAAACGTTGGGAAGAAGAAACCCGCAGTCATCGCGAAGAAGTAAGCGAAGAAAACGTAGCTGAAGTGGTGGCCATGATGACCGGTGTTCCGGTGCAACGCATCGCACAAAACGAAAGCGAGCGCCTGGTGAACATGAACGAAGAACTGGAAGGTGCGGTTATTGGTCAGGATAATGCTATCGCTAAAGTGGTCAAGGCCATCCAGCGGAACCGTGCTGGTTTAAAAGATCCCAACAAACCGATTGGTACTTTTATCTTCTTAGGCCCCACTGGTGTTGGTAAAACCCAATTGGCCAAGGAGCTTTCCCGTTATTTGTTCGATAAAGACGATTCGCTCATTCGAATTGACATGAGTGAATACATGGAGAAGTTTGCAGTTTCGCGCTTGATCGGTGCCCCTCCCGGATACATTGGCTATGAGGAAGGTGGACAATTGACTGAGAAAGTACGCCGTCGTCCTTACTCGGTGGTGCTCCTGGATGAAATTGAAAAAGCCCACCCAGACGTTTACAACTTGTTGCTGCAGGTTTTGGACGATGGTCAGATTACGGACAGCCTGGGTCGTCGGATAGATTTCCGAAATACCATTATCATCATGACCTCCAACATTGGTTCACGCCAGTTGAAAGACTTTGGACTGGGTGTTGGCTTTAGCACCTCTGCCCGGAAAGATGCTGCGGATGATGTTACCAAAGGAGTAATTGAAAAAGCATTGCGCAAAACCTTTGCTCCTGAGTTTCTCAACCGGATTGATGATGTGGTGCTGTTCAATACCTTGAAACAAGACGACATCTTTAAAATCATTGACATTGAACTGAAGCACCTGTATGGTCGTGTGGAAACGATGGGCTACAACATCTCGTTGACCGAAACGGCTAAAAAGTACATTGCTGAAAAAGGATATGACGAGCAATTTGGAGCACGTCCGCTAAAAAGGGCCATTCAGAAGTACTTGGAAGATCCTATGGCAGAAGAGATTATTAAATCCAACATCAACGAAGGCGATACCCTGGTAGTAGACCTCGATGAGAAAAAGGAGGAAGTAATCATCAAAGTGCAAAAAGCACGTAAAAAGCGTAAGAAAACCGAAGAAGAAGGCGAAGGCGAGTAAGCTTCTCCACTACTTCACCGAATATTTATCAGCGGTAGCCACACATTATGGGCAACAGCTTTTATTATGCTTTGATCCAAAAAAACGTGCCCTTCAAACACGCACCATTGGGTAGCGCTCGACGGGCACGTTTAACAATTCAGCTTAAAATTGATTCAAAAGCTTAAAACTCTTGAGGGTCTGTTGGTGGTAGATTATTCGCCGTCGTAAATACAAGCGAAATTGCGGTTGATCCAAATTAAATTGGTCGGGGGACCGAACGCGTTGCCCACATCGTCTGTCGTACTCAATCCTGGACATATTCCTACTACACCATTGTTGCTACCTCCACTTCCATCAATCACAATGATGGCGCTCACTTCGAAGCCTGGAGGAACGTTGTTGATGGTGTAGTTGTTGGCCCCCGGGTTCACTACGCTCGTTGGAGAAATATCACTTGGATCTGCGATGTAGCAATCACTCGGATTATTGACGTCACAAAGTTTGAACAACACCTGAGGATAGGGATTGGCAGTGGTGTTCTCAATCGTAAAATTGAGCGTGGTCTGAGCTTGTACGTGCGTTGCTGCCATTAAGCTCAAAACCAGAGCGAGGGCTGGAATAAAACGGGTAAAAAATTTGAAGTTTTGCATTTTTGTTTGGGTTGTTGCCAAGATTGTATTCCCAGCATTTTTAAAAGTTTAACATATTTACTGAATTGTTTTACACAAAATTACAATAGCAATACTATCCATAATCCCCACTTTATACGGAAAATGAAATTGTGGAAAATGCGGTTTTATACTCAGGGAAACCCCTCACTATAGTGTTTGTAGCACACACCATCAAAAACGAATATCAGCCACAAAAAAGCCCCGCTAAACAATTTAGCGGGGCTTAAGAAAAGGTTGTGGCATTTTATCAATTGCCCATCTCAGACATAAACTTGATGCGCATGAGTCGTATTTCGTCTTCCGAATACTCATCATCTCCCAGTTCTTCGATTGCGGCTTCTACCGAATCGGTGGTAGCGTCTTCGCGAAAATAATCGTAGACTTCGTCTTGGTGGTCTTCGTCGAGCACATCGTTGATGTAGTAATTGATGTCGACTTTGGTACCAGAATAAACAATGTTTTCAATTTCGGTGATCAGCGCGCCCAATGAGAGGCCTTTCGCATCGGCAATGTCTTCCAGTGGCACTTTCCGGTCGATGCTTTGAATGATGTAAACCTTTTGTCCGGATTTGTTCACCACCGATTTGACCACCATATCCTGAGGCCGTTCGATGTTGTTATCTTCTACGTATTGCTTTATGAGTTCCAAAAAGGGCTTGCCAAACTTAATGGCTTTCCCAGCCCCTACTCCTACGATGTTTTTCAATTCCTCCATGTCGATGGGAAATTGATTGGCCATGTCTTCCAAAGAAGGGTCTTGAAACAAGACAAAAGGTGGTAGATTCTTTTGTCGGGCAATCTTTTTGCGCAACTCTTTCAAGAGGTTGAACAAGGCCTTGTCAGCTACCTGATTGCAATGCTTTTGGTTTTGGGCCAATGCTGAATTCGCCTGTAGTTGATCATAATCATGATCGCGGATGATCATGAACGAACGAGGAGTAGCCAAAAACTGCTGACCCTTTTCCGTGATTTTAAGGCAGCCGTAAGATTCAATGTCTTTGTTGATCAACCCGGCTACGGTAGTTTGCCGCACTACAGCCATCCAGAATTTGTCGTCATGATCTTTGCCTGATGCGTAAAGCGGCAGCTGATCGTGCTTATAGGATATAGCTTCGGAAGTACCTTTCCCCATCACTACATCTAAAATGTGCTTGGCCTTGAACCGCTCTTTTAGGGTACCAATGGCCTGCAACAGCAACACTACCTGATCACGTCCTTCGACCTGTTCCTTCGGGTTGGTGGCATTATCGTCCATTTTGGCACCTTCTCCGTGCTCCTCATCAAATTCTTCTCCGAAATAGTGGAGCAAAAACTTTCTGCGCGACATGGCGGTTTCAGCGTAAGCCACTACTTCTTGCAGCAGTTGGCGACCTACTTCTTGTTCGGCCACTGGTTTGCCCTGCATGAACTTCTCTAGCTTTTCAATGTCTTTGTAGTCGTAGAAGGCTACGCAATGACCTTCGCCACCGTCCCGGCCGGCACGTCCGGTTTCCTGATAGTATCCTTCCAGACTTTTGGGCATGTCAAAATGAATCACGAAACGCACGTCGGGCTTGTCAATACCCATACCAAAGGCAATGGTGGCCACAATTACGTCCACTTCTTCCATCAAAAACTGGTCTTGATTGTTGGCACGGGTGGCGGCATCGAAACCGGCATGGTAAGGCAAGGCCTTGATGCCGTTGACAATAAGGGTTTGGGCTATTTCCTCTACTTTTTTCCGGCTCAGGCAATAGATAATGCCCGATTTGCCTGATTTCCCTTTAATGAACTTGATGATTTCTTTAAGGGCATTGATCTTGGGACGTACCTCGTAAAAAAGGTTGGGCCGGTTGAAAGAAGATTTGAAAGCGCTGGCACGCGCCATTCCCAAATTTTTCTGAATGTCTTGCTGTACCTTGGGCGTAGCCGTTGCCGTAAGGGCTATGATCGGTGTGTTTTCATCGATGCCCCGGATCATCTCTTTGATCCTTCGGTATTCCGGTCGAAAGTCGTGGCCCCACTCCGAAATGCAATGTGCTTCATCTACGGCAACAAACGATACTTTGATGCCGCGCAGAAAGTCAATGTTTTCTTGCTTGGTAAGTGATTCGGGAGCGACATATAGCATTTTGGTATACCCCGCTACGATATCGGATTTTACACGTTGAATCTCTCCCTTGGAGAGGGATGAATTCATAAAGTGTGCAATCGAATCGTTGGTATGGAAACCGCGCACGGCATCCACCTGATTTTTCATCAGCGCAATGAGGGGAGATATGATGACGGCAGTACCTTCACTAATGAGGGCCGGCAGTTGATAACAAAGGGACTTTCCTCCGCCAGTAGGCATTATAACGAAGGTGTCGTTGCCATTCAACAAATTTTGGATGATCTCCTCTTGCTCGCCTTTGAATTGGTCGAAACCAAAATGCCGCTTAAGCGCATCTGCAAGGGAAACATCTTCACCAATAATCATCTTTGTATACGGGTTGTTTTTTTATCGCTTACGTTCCGCAAACTTCAAGGCTTGATTGGTTTAGCAATCAAAGGCTTTTTCGATGCGGTTCCCAATAAATGGAATGTAGAAAATTGGGTCGGTAGGCAAGCGGTGTTTCTGGGGATGATCCGATCCGACTCAAAAAAGAGCCGTAACGATAATTTTAGGATAAATTTGTAAACTAAATATACAACAAACCTAGCGGTTGGGTTGCGATTGGGAGGCACTTTTTTTCAACCGAAATTACGATTATGAACAAGTTAGAAATCAGGGAATCGGCACAGCGAACCTTGCGACTCGAAGCGGAGGCAATCCAAGGCGTAATCGAATCGGTAGACGATCAATTTGTAGCAGCGGTAGAAATGGTTTTTAGCAGCCAAGGTCGTTTAGTAGTAACCGGAATCGGAAAAAGTGCCAACATTGCCAATAAGATAGTAGCTACCTTGAATTCTACCGGTACCCCTGCGGTTTTCATGCATGCCGCCGATGCTATTCACGGAGACCTGGGAAACATACAACGCAACGATGTGGTGATGGCTCTTTCTAAAAGTGGCAACACGCCCGAAGTGAAAGCCCTGGTTCCTTTGATTAAAAATATGGGCAACAAGCTCATTGCCCTATCGGGCAACGCCCAGGGATACCTGGCGCAACACGCCGACTACTTTTTGAATGCTTCGGTTACCAAGGAGGCTTGCCCCAACAACCTTGCCCCTACTACCAGCACCACCACCCAATTGGCCATTGGAGATGCTTTTGCGGTTTGTTTGCTTGAGATGCGTGGCTTTTCCAGTCAAGATTTTGCGCGCTATCATCCCGGAGGAGCATTGGGCAAGCGTTTGTTTTTAAGGGTTCGTGACCTCTTGCACAAGGAAGACAAACCCTCAGTAGCACCCAACACCCCCATGCAAGAGGTGATCTTAGAGATTTCTTCCAAGCGTTTGGGAGTTACTGCCGTAGAAAACGAGGGCCAACTGGTAGGTGTCATCACCGATGGAGACCTCCGGCGAATGCTGGAAAAAGGAGGTGACTTGCAACAGTTAAAAGCGGAGGCCGTCATGGGGCACAACCCCAAAACGGTGCAAGCTGATGCACTGGCGGTGAGTGCACTCCAACTCATGGAGCAACACAACATCACGCAGGCACTGGTGGTAGAAGATCATCAATACATTGGCGTGGTGCACCTGCATGACTTGTTGCGTGAAGGAATTCACTGAGCCCAATTCCCCCAATACCTTTCAGGAGTTACTGCTAAAAGCCGTTCCTTTTGGACGGTTCAATAAGTGCTAGTTCTTTTCGTCAGCTCGGTTGTACCCTACCGGGAAAATGAAAAAATGATGGCCGTAGTTACAAAAACGAGGAGAAAGATAGACAGCGTCTTGCTCAAAAGGTGTTGCACCTCAAAGTGGTCTCCAATTACCAAAGACCAATAGCTATAAAAACAACCTACTGGCAATGCTCAGCAGAGCATTTGTTTTTTAAGCCATATCTACGATTGGAAGGGATTACTTAACGGTTTCTGTGTTGAAGACGAATTCAGAAATGGATTCACCGTTTTTAAAGAAGAATTTCCCGCCCCAATTGTGAACCACCTTTTTGTATTCGTCTCCCTTGCCATCGCGAACCACGATTCGGGTGATGATCGTTTTGGTGGCTTCTTTGGTTATTTCTTCCGTTACACCTTCGGGGTATTTTTGGGCCAACTCGTCCACAAACTTTTCTTCTTTGGTTTCGGAGTCAGTCTCTTTGGGCTTGGTGGTTCCCATAGCAGCGATCAGTTCCCCAATTTCATCCAACCGCTTTTGGGGATAATCTTCCTCTGGCTTCACCTTTTTGGCCTCTAAATAATCCCGTTTAGCCGCACCGTATTGTTTGTTGTCAAAAGATCCGTCAGCAGCTGCAATCAACCGGTCATATTTTTCCTGACGGGCTTTTTCGCGCTCGGCCGCAATGCGTTTTTCTTCTGCTTCCCGAGCCATAGCGGCCTTTCTTTTGGCTATCTCGCTTATCTTTTCCCGAGGATATGCTTCTTTGGGCTTGATGTCTATTGCCATTTGATAGCTGGCTTTGGCCTGCTCGAATTCATTGCTGGCCAACAAGCCATCGGCCTTCGAAATAAGGTCTTTATACTCTTGTTCCTTTTGAAGTTCGGCATCTTTGGCCGCTTGGTTGGCTTTTTCTTTGGCCGCAATGTCAGCCAAAATGCCTTCAATCTCCTTAATCTTCCGGGGGGGATAAGGCGCATCTGTTTTCACCTTAAGTGCGGCTTCGTAACCCGATTTAGCTTGGACATATTCTTTCGCACCAAAATCTTTATCGGCCTGGGCAATGAGGCGTTGGTACTCTTGCTCTTTTTCTTTTGCTGCTTTTGCTGCGGCTTCTTTATCCGCCATTTCAGCCAGTAAGCCATCAATTTCAGCAATACGGGTTCCCGGGTAAGGCTCTTCCGACATTACCCCTTGCGCTTGTTGGTAAAGACCTTTTGATTGGGCATACTCCTTTTTCTCAAATGCCTTGTCAGCATCGGCAATAAGCGACTGGTATTGCTCCTGCTTTTTGGCTAGCTCAGCCGCTTCAGCAGCCGCTTTTTCTTGTTCATCCAACAAATTAGCAATAGCGGTAATTCGCTCTTGTGGATAGTCTTCGTCGGGCTTGGCATCACGTGCCGCCGTGTATTGTTTCCGGGCTTCTTTCCAATCTTCGTTATCGAAAGCAGCATCGGCCAACTGTATAAATTTCTGATACTTCGCTTCTTTCTCTGCGGCCAACTTTGCCGCTTCTTCTGCCGAGGCTTTTTCGGCGATCATTTCATCAATCTTGCGGATACGCTCTAGCGGATAGCCCGCATTTTCTTTCATTTTTAGCGCCTCCTGATAGCTGGCACGAGCTACCTGAAGCTGATCTTTATCAAACTCACCGTCGGCTTTGGCAATTTGCGCATCGTACTGTTCCTGAATGCGTTTAGCTTCGGCCTCAGCTTCTGCTTTGGCAGCTTTGTCTGCCGCCATCTCGGCCAATAACCCTTCAATTTCGTCGAGTCGCTTTTGTGGATACTTTTCTTCCTCCCTCACTCCCAAGGCCTTGCGATAGCCATCTTGAGCGGTTTCATAATCCTGCGAATCAAAGGCGGCATCAGCAGTAGTAATGAGGTCCTGGTATTGCCTTTCTTCCGCTTCGGCAGCAGCTTCAGCAGATTTCCGATCTACAATAATTTTGTCAATAGCAGCAATTTGCTCGTTGGGATAGGTTTCGTCGGGTTTTACGCCCAAAGCCTCGCGGTAGGCCGCTTTGGCAGCGTCAAATGATTCATCTTTAAATGCTTTATCGCCATCGTCAATGAATTTTTGATACTGTGCGTCTTTTTCCGCCAGTGCATCGGAAGCAATGATCCGATCGATTTCCTTGAGTTGCAAAGTGGGATGCTCGGCGTTGGATCGCATGGCCAGCGCATCCCGGTACCCATTGCGAGCGGTTTCCCAGTCACGTTCTTTGAAGGCCTTGTCGGCATCTGCAATAAGGTTGTTGTAGAATTCATCGGCCTTTTCTTTGGCCGCATTGGCAATGGCCTCGTCGATGGCTGCCAATTGTGCAGTAGGATAACTTTCTCCCGGGCGCTTGGCCAAGGCATTGTTGTATTCGCTTTTGGCAGCTTCCCATTCCTGTGCTTTGAACGCCTTGTCGGCCTTGTCGATGATGGCTTGGTACTCGGCATCAGCGGCAGCTTTTTCGGCATCGGCCAGCGCGGAATCAATGGCTTTCAACTGGTCCGCTGGATAGGTCTCCGACTCCTTCACTGCCAAAGCGTCTTTATAAGCCACCCTGGCCGTTTCCCAATCTTTGGCGCGAAAGGCTTTGTCGGCACGATCAATGGCTTCCTGGTATTTTTCAGCAAGAGCAGATTCTGCTCGGGCTTCTTCTTCCAACACCCCAATTGCCTTGAGCTGGTTGGTTGGTCTGGGGGCATCGGCTTTTATCTCCAATGCAGCCTCGTATCCTTTTTTGGCGAGATCGTAGTTTTTGTCCTTGAAGGCATTGTCGGCATCGGTCACCAATTGTTTGAACTTCTCTTCCTGGGCACGCACATCGGCTTCTTCCTTTGCCAAGGCTGCTTGCTGCTCTTTTAACTCTTTGAGTTTTTTGTCAATCTCGCTGATCTTCTCCTTCGGATACTTTTCCTTAGGCTTTACGGTCGAAGCTTCTTGGTAAGTCAAACGGGCGTCATCGTAAGATTCAGAGCCCAACAAGCCATCCGCTTTGGTGATCAGGTCGTCGTATTTCTTTTGAGTAGCTTCAGAATCAGATTCCAACTTATCGAGCTTAGTCAGCTGGTTGGTTGGATATTTTTCCTCCGGTTTCAACTTCAAAGCGGCTTCGTATTGAATGCGAGCGTTAAAGTAGTCACCGTCTTTCAGTGCCCGATCTCCGTCCTCAATAGAAGTAATGTAGTTGTCTTCCAACTCGGCTTTCGCATTCTCCAGCTCATTGATCATTTCTGCCAGCCGTTGCTGGATTTCGGCAGTGTAAGTGGCATCGTGGGTAAACTCCTTTTTGTCTTCGTTGTACTTCACAAAACCGATCGGTTCGTTGAGTACACTCATATCGAAACCAGGAATCTTCTTAAACAGTCCAACTCCACACTTGAACTCAAAGCCAAAAGCCCCCCGATCAGAGGGTACGTTGCGCGTGTCGAACTTGAGTTTTTTAGATGCGTAGCCATTTTTAGCGAATACTACCGTGTAGTCGTTTTCAAAATCGAGGATCACCTCAAAACTTCCATCGTCTACGGGTACCTTGTCCACCAGTTTATTGCCCACATACACCAGCACTTCGGCACCGGCCAGTTTCGACTTTTCTTCTTTGATGGAGCCGTGAATACGCAGCTTGCCTTCTACTTGCGAAAGTACCTTTTGCACCGTGGCACTGCACATAAGCAGAAAGACCATTAAGAGCAGTCTTACAAAGTATGTAGGTAATTTTCTCAACGATTGAAGTTCGGTTGGTCGAGATTCAGATGAGTTTTACGTGGGGGCTGCTTAACGAGGTTATTTTCCGTCTTAACAAATCTGATGCCGCTATCACAAACAAAGTTAACCTAAACAATAGAATTGAACACGAACAGAAGGCATTGGAAGGTAGAAGTCGAAATTGGCAAGGACTTTTATAATGCTTCTTTGGTTTAGTTTCACTCAATAAACGTTTGGATGTGGGTTTTCGTTTATTGGTTTTCAGGGTTTTCGTCCACCGCTTCCTCCTTCTCCTCCGGTTCTTTTTTCTTTTTTCGTTTTGCCTTCCGTTGCTCCCGGGCAATTTCGAGTATTTGATATTCCACTTCGTACCGCCGGTTTTCGGACCGCAGCGCTTCGGGATAAAAACCAGGCGGCCCATGGGGAACATCTGGTATTGCTTGCCAAGCCAAAAAGCCTATGGGGTCGACCACAAAGTTTTCGTCTACCCCCGATGAGGTAGGAAAAAGTTTTACATTGATGGAAAGCCGCTGCGGTTTTTCGGGCAGCAATTCAAGTGAAGCATTTCGGGTATCAACTTGGATTGTTTTACCAACAAATTCGGGGTAAACTAAACGAATCCAATACACCGAATCATAGGCCAACACCAGGGTAATACTCGAATCGAAGGTTTGCACTGGTTGCCGATCTTGCATCAAGGTATCCCACAAATGGCATTTTCCTTGCAAGATGGGTTCGTCTGCCCCCGGCAGCTGCACTTGAACATTGATTTGCAATTGAAGCGCAGTATCGCTCTGCCCCAATAGCTCCAGCGAGAAGGTAAGCGAAAGAATCGCTAATATTGACCGAAAGCAGTTGTTGAAATGCATGGGGTGGTTCTACCCCGAAAAAATACTCAAATCACATGGGATCAGAAGCAAAGGTGATGGTTTTGGGTGCCGGTATGGTCGGTCATGTAATGGCCCTGGACCTGGCACCGCACTTTCAGGTAGTCGTACTCGATCATGATACCGGGCGGTTGAAGCCCCTGGAAGCACGAGGACTAAGTACTCAGGTGGTGGACTTTAAGCAGACGCAAGCACTGAAAACTGCCGTTACCGAAGCTGATGTAGTGGTTGGGGCCGTTCCGGGATACCTGGGTTTTGAAACCCTGAAAGCGGTTCTGGAAACCGGTACACCAGTGGTAGACATTTCTTTCTTTCCTGAAAATGCTTCGGAGCTCCATGCACTGGCAGTAGAAAACCAAACTACTGCTTTGGTAGATTTTGGTGTAGCTCCTGGTATGGACAACCTTATTCTTGGGTATTGGTCACAACGGGCCAACATTGAAAAATTTGAATGCCTGGTAGGCGGACTGCCCCGACAGCGCAACTTACCTTACGAGTACAAAGCTCCTTTCTCTCCCATCGATGTGATAGAAGAATACACCCGGCCGGCTCGTTTTCGCAGATTGGGTCAAGAAATCGTGAAAGAGGCTCTATCAGAACCCGAAATGCACCATTTTGAAAAGGTAGGACACCTCGAAGCTTTTCTGACGGACGGTTTGCGGTCATTGCTAAGCTCCTATCCTCAAATACCAAACATGGTAGAAAAGACCTTGCGCTATCCCGGTCATCGGGCCAAAATGGAAACCCTGCGCGATGGCGGATTTTTTAACAATCAACCCATAAAAGTGGGCAATCAGGAAATAATTCCACTGGAGGCCACCGCTGCCTTGCTCTTGAAGCAGTGGGAATTGGGTCCTCAAGAGGAAGAGTTTACGGTAATGCGGGTTTCGGTTGCCGGACAAAAAGCAAATCAGGCCTGGAAGACCGTATATGACCTATACGATGAACGCGATTCGAAAACCGGCTTCTCCTCCATGGCACGAACGACTGGCTTTACTTGCGCTGCTGGCGTTCACCTCTTTCTTTCCAAGCGTTTTACCGACTACGGAGTTTTCCCTCCCGAAAAAGTGGGCGAAAAGACGGGATGTTTTGAATTTGTTTTGGAGTATTTGGCCGAACGTGGAGTACACTACCAACTGAGCGAAACGGTGGCTGGTTAAGGATAGAAGACAATTCTTCCTGGAATGATGCCGGTGGAAAAACTGCCTAACAAGGTTCCATCGGTAGCACACCGCAATACCTCACCTTCCTGTAGGTAATCTTTGGCATCTCCCAAATATACCTCTCCCGTATTGGGTGCCACTTCAATGCTGTAAAACCGGGTGCCGGTTGCGGGAGCAACAAAGGGTTCTTCGATGAGCTGAGGGCTACTGATCTCGAAACGGCTCACCGTCTTGGAGAGCAAGTAAACCCAATTGTTGGTGGAATCGATGGCCAACCAGGCAATGGGCTGATCGTTGGATATTTCTATAGAATCGGTCACCTGTTGAGAACTTTGATCGATGCGGTAAAGCATGGTGTTGTAATCCGGTGCTTCTTTGGTACCGCAAACCCAAATGGTATTTTTATCATCCAACAGTATATCGTTCGGGTCAACCCCTAAAGGAATCGCACTTTCTATCTGATCGTTGTCAGGATTTAAGATCAATACCTCCCGATTCCCGTCTTTGTGGCACGCCCAAATTTTATCTTCTACCACAATCATTTTCTCCACCCATCCATTTACTGGAATGGTGGCGGCAATGTCAAGTGAGGAGAGGCGTACCTTGTAAATTTGGTCTTCATACAAATCGGACACATAGCCGAAAGTTGCTCCAAACGGCAACAGGTAGCGAGGAGAATTGAATCCAGTTCCAGTAAGCTCTACGGTAAAGGTGTTGAGGTCGATTTTCTCAATCTTTTGGCTGTTGTTGACCACCAGATAGCCGGTTTGATCAACAATGGTAAGCGATTGGGCCACATCACCAGGCCCTACCCCGTTGGACGCCTCGAATATGGTTTGCCACACTTCTCCATTGGTCGGATTAAAATAAGTGACACTGGCATTGCCAAAAGTGAAATTGCCCTCGTTAAGCACAAAAACGCTACCCGGCTGAAAGTCTCCTTCGGGTACACAAGGCGGAGCACCATCGTCTGGATTGCAACCGAGCAAAGCCAGCAGCACCATCGATAGTCCAAAGAAAGTTTTCCAATTCACGACTTACCGAATTGATAGCGAAGGGAAATGGCATACTGCCTGCCGGGCATCGGCCGGTTGAGAATCGCCTGGTAATTGACATTCAACACATTGCGCACTTCTCCCCTTAATTGCCAGTGGCCAATTTTACTTTTCCAGTTCCGATGGGCACTGAGGTGCAGCAATTGAAAAGCGGGTAAGCCATCGGTATTGGCATTGTTGGTAAACCGTTCGCCGGTGAACTGCCAATGGACGTTCATTTGATAAGCTTTGCGCTGAAGGCCAAACCGTTGATTGAATTGATGGACCGGAACATAAAGCAATTGCTTTCCTTCAGCTGCATCACCCGGAAAAGCCGGCTCCCGGTTGACAGCCCGGGTGTACGCATAATTTCCGCTCCAAACGAATTGGTAAACGCCCCAATCAAGGTTCCAATTCAACTTGGTCTCTATGCCATAGTGATCTACCGTCCGTAAATTTTGGGGCGACCAAAAACCACTTTCCAAAGGCGACCACAGAATCCAGTCGCGGATGACCCCATAAAATCCAGCTACTTCGAAATCGAGTTCGGTTGGCCCCTTCGATGGCCTCCAAAGCCAATTGGAAGCCAATTCGTAATGCCACCCCACTTCAGTTCTTAAATTAGGATTGCCTCCGGGATTCCAGTACAAATCGTTGAGACTGGGGATACGTAACGTGCGGGTGGCGTTTCCTCGAATCTGCCAGGCAGGTCGCAACCGATAGTTAATACCGACTGCAGGTTGTAGCGGAAGTCGCTCTTCGTTGTTCCACTCCTGGCGCACCAGGGTATTTAGCGAAAGCCGATGGTGAGCTTGCCACTCCCCTTGAATTTGACCTCCGGGCCGCACTTGTTGCTGGCGGCTGCCAATGCCGGTGGAACTCGCCTGAAAGTAGTCGAGGTTGGCTTTGGCCTTCAAGGTCCAGTTTTGCAGGCCGGTATACTGGGCTTGCAACGTGGGATGAAAACCATCGGTAGCGAAGCGCGAAAAAATTTGTGCACTGCGGTCCTGGTATTGCAGCTGATCGTGTGTGTAACCGGTACGTGCCAACCACCGCCAATCGGTCATCGCGGTATTTTCCCATTCAGCCATGGCGCGGTGCACCTGGTCTTGCTGATCCTGCTGGCTAATGGCCGTGGAAGTTAGCAACCCGGGAAGTTGACGGTCGCTGCCCGCATACATATAGCGCACAGCCACACGGTTGGTAGACGACGGCCGCCAATAGAGTTCTTGCTGCAGGCCGGATTGCTCCAACCCTGCGTGCTCCATTTCTTCTACCGGCTCATTGATGCGGCTAGTGTTGCGGTACTCAAAATTGTTTTCTGCCTGGATAGCATACCAGCGGGTAACCGCCTGTAGTTTTCCTTTGCCGTACCGCAACTGGGTCGATACCCGGTGATCGCCAAAGCTGGCCGTGCGCAAAAACACCTGGCCACGAAAACCGTCATCAAAACGCGTGTTGCCTTTGAGGTTAACGGCTCCCCCCAATCCTCCGCTGCCCAAACCAAGGCTGGCTCCGCCATGGCCCAGGTACAATTGATCGGCGAAAGCAATTGGCACCAAGGCCAAATCGGTGTGCCCCAACGTAGGTGTGTTGGCCGGAATACCGTTCCAAAATAGTTGAGTATGAGAGGCTCCCGTGCCCCGAAAAGAAACGGTAGCAAGGGAGCCTATGCCATAAGATTTTACAAAAACCGGTGTAGTCTCGCTCAAGACGTCGGCAACCGATTGCCCTTGATAAGCATTGAGCGTAACCGAATCTAATTTTGTGCCAGTGAATCCGTTGAGGTGCTCTGCTCCTAAAAAACTGTTGGCCACCACCATGCCTTGAGGCAGCAAGATGGTATCGTTCAAACCGCCTACCGAATCGGTTTCGGCTTGTGCCCAACCCTTCGTGCTCACCAGGGAGAACAGACCCATACATAGCCCACAGCAAAGCGGGAAAAGCAATCGGCCGGATCGACCTTTAATTAAGAGCAGGAGCGGATTTCTCAAACACCATTAGTTTTTCACCAAACGCACTGTTTTGGCCTGGCCTTCGGAGCGCAATTCCAACAGGTAAACGCCAGCCGACCAATCGGCTACATTCAAAGTTACGGAATTGCCCAGCCCCAAGTTGGCCGACTGGTGGTGCAGCAAACGACCGGAAACATCGCGAATCAGAATTTGAGCGTTGGGAGCATTCAAACCGCCAACTACCCAAAAGTTAGCCGCAGGATTCGGAAACACCTGAAGGGCTTCCAACGAATATTCTTCCACACCGATAGGATTGTTGATGTTGATTACCAAAGTAGCAGTATCACAAAGGGAAGGGCTACCGTTATCACAAATGCTGTAGTCGATGTTTTGGGTGGCCGTGGTTCCTACAAAAGCTACAAACTCGATGCTATCTCCATTCAAAACGGTGGCATTGCCAAAAGCGAGGGCTGTACTAATAATACTGGTCGTAAGGTCGTCTCCATCTACATCAAAATCATTGGCTTGCACATCAAATACTTTGGTGATGATGTTGGTGCTCACCGTATCGTTGAAAGCATAAGGTTGTGCATTTCCTTGACGGTAAAAAATACCAATGGCCTCTGGCGAAAAGCCGGCTTGTAGTGGCATGAGGTAGCTTCCTCCTTCGAAAATGGCTCCGGTATTGAAGGTTACAAAATCGGATTGCGTCAGATACTGGCGGTCGTTGATCGTATCGACCGCAAAGGCCAAAATGTTGGAATCCATGGCCACGGTGCTGGTAATTTGCTGGGTGGTGAGGTCCCAAACTCCGATACTGTCCATGCCAACCTGTCCGAATCCGTAGTTGCCACCGTAGCGGAAATACAATTCATTGCCATCGATGTACGCCTGGGAGCCGTAAGGGTTGGTGCTCACATTGGCTGGAATAGATACCGTGCTGGATGCCTGCGTCATTACATCATAGGAGGTAAGGCTGTTGCTGCCTTCATTCACACCGTAAATCGTGTTGCCTTCCACCAACAAACGACCAAGGCCTTCCCCATTATTGCTGAAGGTAATGTCTCCAGCCTGTTGCAGTGTGGTGAGGTCTACCTTGGTGAGGTAACCGGCTGAATCCTGAAAAGAGGAAGAAGTAAAATTGCGCGCAATGTAAGCGGTGTCGCCAATGACAACGATATCTTTTACCGGTTCGGGAATATCAACTGAATCCACAAAAGCCAGGGTGTTTTTATCGAAAACACGCAGGTTGTGGCCCGTGATGGTGCCCCCAAATGGTCCAAACCAGTTTCCTACCAATACGTAGTTCGCACTTACCGCAATGCTGATGGCACTTTCGGCACCGGGAGTGGTAAATTTGTTGGCCGCTACCCGTTGGCGCGTATTCAAGTTGTAAGATACGATCGAATCCTGAGCCGATACGTACAGCATAGCGTCTTCAATCGCAATGTTCTGTACCGATTGGGTTTGAATCGTATCAATGGTTTCATAAATGTCGAGCACCGGATCGTATAGTGTGATGTTGACATTTTCTAAAGGATCACCAAACCGCCCGCCATTGGCAATCACAATTTGGTTGACGGAAACCTGGGCCAACGCCCATTGTCCGATTAACAGGAAAACACAAGTGTAAGCAAAGGATGAAATCCTCATAAGTTTGGTTTTGGGTGCCGAAACACCGAGTTTAAAATGTTACACAAGCGGGAAGGGAGGAAATACCCAACAAAGGGAAGATTTCGACCTTGCTTTTATCCCGAAAGCATAGTTGAATTGGTTTTTCGGCAGGTCTTCTGACTTCTCCCCCTACTAAGAGCACCTTCCCATTCCAAAAACGGAACAGTGGCCTAACGCTCAATCGGGTTGGCGAACCGAAGTTCACCGTGGATTTCACAGCTGCGGGAACAGTACCGGAATTGCTTTGAGGGCGCACCGGTTTCCCTTTTAATCCTGTCTATGAAAACAACAGGAACCGGAAAACGGGTGCAAATATAGCTTTATTTAAATCTATAACAAGCACCAGAAGCAGCTTAACGATTGAGGCGATGGATTAGCGGAGAATTTTACGTACAAATGCTACCGTAAAGTAAGACATCAGAAAGAGGCCGATCCAGCCTTCTACACTGGAAATCCAACGGACGTGGCCTTGCGGAAAGTGGTCGCCATAACCGATGGTGAGGAAAGTGATGGCACTGTGGTAAAAGGATTTGCCTACCAGACTCACTTCATCGGGCACCGAGGCAACAATGTCTCCTCCACCGCCCAATATGACCAATACATATAAAATACTGAAAACAATGTAGACGAAAATGGAGCTGGAAAGTACCCGCAGAGGGTCGGTGGCAAACAAGCCCATCTTATCAAAAACCAACCATTGAAATCCCATAGAGGGATACACCCACAGGGCGTTTAAAGACCGTTCTTTTAGTTTTTGCTCTTTCCAGGCCTTGAGTTCGCTCCGCTTGAACAAGACGTACACTTTGTCTTCGTCGATGTATTGGCCCGAGGTCCGCAGGTCTTCTTTCAGTAGCCGGTATTGTTCTGCTTTTTGCGCGGCAGTGGTATCGGGCTGTTCTCCAATCAGTCGGTCAATGCCATTCAATTGATAGTCGAGGTTCAAGCGCCCCAAATTTCGCATGCGTTTCAAATACAACAACTTTACGTCTACGGCGGCTTCTCCGGGCTGAAAATCGACCAGATCGCGGACTACCGCATAAGACAGATCGATGACTTGTGCTTTTGCTACCCTCAAGTCGGCATAACCATTTAAGGTAGCAGCGGTAAGGGTAATGCGCTTGGCTTTTGCTCTCAAAAAAGAGAGCTTGCCCTGACCAAAGGTGGCCCGTTCGAACAGCACTTCGTTTGGACCAAAATCTACCCGGTCAAAAAACACGGCCCCTCTTCCGTAAAGCGTGGAGGTGAAATTGATTTTTCCCTTGCCAAACTCCGACTCACTGAAAATCACTTCTCCATCTCCAAAGTCACAACGCCTGAAGTCGGCTTTGCCTTCTCCAAACTCACACTTGCCAAAGTTGATGCGCTTGCCGCGAAAAACTGCTTTATCAAAAGAGATTCCCCCTTTGCGAAAGCGTGAAAAATGAAAATCGGTATCGCCAGTACCAAAATTGGTGTTTCGAAAACTCACCTTACCTTCTTTGAATAAGGCATTGACGAAGAATACATTTCCACCCTGAAAAATGGCGCTTTCAAAAGTGGCGGTGCCCTTGCCAAATTCGGCAAAACGAAAATCAACACTGCCTTTGCCAAAATAGACCCGCGAGAAGTCTACATCTCCTTCTTTAAAAAGACACTTATTGAAATTGATGTGTCCTGATCCAAAAGTGGCGTTATCGAATTGCACATTGCCTTGGAACTCAGCTCCAGAAAAATCGGTGGTGCTGTCGGATTCAAAAAAGGCGCGGTGCGCATTGAAATTGCGCAAAATCACCGGGTCGGTGTTCTCCATGTTTTGCCGCATGCGAAAAGTAGAAAGCGACAAACCCGACACGTAGCAGTGGTTGAAATCTACCTCGGTATCGGAGAGTAACCGTTGGTAAATGTCTTCTTCGGTAAGCAAGGCATAATCTTGCGAGGCCACAATGTTGCCATTTGCATCGATAAACGACACCGCAATGGTTTGCTTCGACAACACTTGATGATCGATCATAAAAGGTTGATCGATGATGGAGGTCTTGTAAGTAGAAGGTATTTGATCCAGGAGGCCGATCATGAATTCGAAAGATACAAAAACCTGACAGCAAATCGCCCCCTGTAAAAGTTAGAGCGCAATTACCGGATCGTCGAGCGCAATACAACCACCGGAAACGATGCGGGCCGTTATGCCGCCATGCCCCCGCATCGCATTGTAACCACCGGGGCCGAGGTTTTCTTCCATTCGCGAACAGGGATGGGCCAATCCGGTACCTTCTAAAACAACCCCACCAATGCTAAAGCTTCGGTTTTTCAGCGCCAACAAGTTGATTTGGCGCACCACAATGTTTCTACGAATCAACCCTGGATCAAGCGTATCCCTGTGCATTAGACTCGCCACGGTATCCAGGTGCTCACCCTGAATGAGGGTGACCTCCCGCCTGGTGGAAGAACGGGCCATGAACCGATCGCCCTCTAAGCCTTCACCGGGAGTGGCTTTTACTTTCGAACAGGCTACTAAGGCCGCTCTGCGTGCCGGGCGCAATCCTATCCAGGTAACGACTCCCGGTTGGGGAAAACGCCCCATCAACTCGTCCAGATTTTCCATGTGCGCTTTGGGTTTATAGAGGTAGAAATGTACTTAGCAATCCTGTCACTTCTCGATACCAGCTTCCTGCAGAAGCTCACTCGAAGTAACAGACACTTTTAAAGTACTGATATACAGAAATATAAAACCTTTTATCGCCGAAATTCACAGCTCCAAAATTCAACTTCAAAGGAGGTTAACGGATGGTATTTAATAAAAGAGAATTATAGTGGTAGGCTGCTCCAACGAGGTATAATTTGATTCAAAGGTAACACAGGCGGTAAATTTCCCTAAAGTGAGTTCGTTAATGTTGCACTTCTCCCACTCCACTACCCCAATGAACCCCATAGCCTTATTTCTGGTGTTGTACCTCCTAAACCACCTGAGTGTTGGCTTGGTTCGAGCCCAACTCCGACACCGAAGGTACCGCTACCTCAAAGCTACCCACTTTGGTGTTTCGCTAAAACGCAGGATGTTTCGGAGCGGCACCTTTCTCTGGGCTATTTTCTTCACGGCAAGCGAATATTTACTGCTTTATCCCTCCCTTTTGTTTTAGACCAGGCACCACACCTTAGAAAGGCAATTCTCTTCTACAGTCATTTTTTTCACTCCCTACTGACACAGGGTTGTCACCTCGCCTCCGTTGATTTGCTCAAAATCACAAAATCAACCCACTACTACTATGAGTACTACCACGCTTGAAGCATTTCCAGTAATCGGTATTTCTGTAAGAACGAGCAACCAAGATAACCGTGCGATGAAAGACATTCCTGCCTTGTGGCAACGCTTTCAGCAGGAAAACGTGCTTCAAAACATTCCCAACATGGCCAGCGGGGAAGTGTATTGCATCTACACCGAATACGAAGGCGACCACATGCAACCTTACACGGTGGTGATCGGCTGCCAGGTTTCGAACCTGGAAGAAGTTCCCGAAGGAATGACCAGCCTCACCATCCAAGCAGGCAGTTACGAAAGGTTCGAGGCCAAAGGAAATATGTTGGAAGGGGCAGTTGCGCAGGCCTGGTACGCCATTTGGACTTCAGAACTTGACCGTTGCTATCAAACCGATTTTGAAGTATACGGTGAAGATGCACGAGACATGACCAATGCCCGAGTCGATGTAATGGTCGGCGTGAAATAAACCAACCATGGTGTCTTTAAAACCATGACCAGTGGCCTATCTAATGTTTACGATTAAGGATAGGGCGTGAAAAGCGCCCTATTCTTCTAAAGGAGGCACCTTAGCCAATACACCCTTGGCCTGTTGGTGAAACGTATGGCTGGTATCGGCGGCCATCATTGCCCAAAGTCGGTGTGCATTGGGCCGGTCATCTCCCAGGAAATAGGACAAACTGGCCCACCATTGGGCCTCCTTCTGGTGCGGTGAGGGTAGTTTACCCGCTTCGTTGAGGGTATTTGCCGCATCAAGGGGCTGTGGTGGCGATTGGTACAATTGGCTGAGGCCCAACAGAAGCTGCTGCTGGGGTTTCAGCTGCCCTTTTGCTTGCATTGCCTCCAGCATTTGCCGCGACTCCACATACTTTTCTTGCTGATAGAGCTCAAAACTGGCCTGCCAATCCTCTTCCAAGGTACCGGGTTGTTTGTAAGCTTCCATGCTTTCGGAATAAGGTTTCAACAAGTAATCTGCCACCGGATGTGGCGTGGACAAAATGGGCGAAAGCACGAAAAATGCAATGCCAGGGAGACCAATCAACAGAAAGGCACCGAGCAATAATTTCCAGCCTGCGGTAGAATTTTTAGGGAATTCGTCTGCCATAAGGCGGCAGGAATCAATTCATGCTGTTGAAAGCAGATTCCAGGTTTTCAGCAATTTGAATGATGGAATCAAGACGGGTGAGCTTGAGAATTTGCATCACCTTGGGTTGCACATTGCAAAGCGCCAACTTACCGCCACCGTTGGTGACCGAGGTATAGGAAGAGATAACCTCGCCAATACCGGTAGAATCCACCAATTGCAGGCCTTCCATATCCAGAATCAACTTGTTTTGCCCTTCACTCAAACAATTTTGAACGGCTTTTCGTAGGTTATTTTGACTATGCGCGATGGTTAGTTTTCCCGACAGGTCGAGAATGGTAACATCGTTCATTTGGCGGCTCTGAATATCAAAAGACATAGGAAATGGAATTTGGCGCTAAATTAGGATAATTACTTCAGCTGACGAACGGTATGTTTTAGCCAATACGGCGGCATTAAGTACCTTAGCGGCCTTTAGTCCTTCAATTTCAGCGCTTATGTTCTACGGTAAGTTTCCCAAGCTATCCACCAAAGACCACATTTTCAGAGCTATTCTATTGGTGGTGGTTGTGGCGCTGTGTGTGCTTTATTCCAAACATTGCTAAACGTAGCGCACGGTAGTGATCTATTGGCGCAACCATTTCAGCAATTGGCGTTTGCTCTGGAGGTCTTCAAAGAGCCAACTGCTGTAGGCCAAAGGAAAAACGGGTAGGCCGGCCCGTAAAAAACTGGAATATCGTTGCAGCGGTATCGCCTCAAAGGTGGGCCCGGGATATCCTACCAAGTCAATACCTTTCGTTTTTCCCTGGTAGCTCACCACCAAATCCAACTCTCCGCCACCCAATCGGTAACCGGTGATCACCGTGGCTTTTTTTCCTTGAAGATAGCCGGACACTTCTTCCAAAAAGCGATCTTTTTCAGGAAACTCCTCCCGATTTCCTGATGCTTCAGGCACCGCGGGCGTTTGCTCAATAAACTTTCGAATCAGCCATTCATTGCTCAAACGAGCCGGATTGAAGGAATAAAATACCTTTTGAAAATCGCGCGCTCGGGTAATGGCTACATTCAACACATCGGGACGATTCAAGTGCCGCCATGCGCTGGGATGGGCATCGTCATCGAGCGCCAGAGAAAGCAACATGATGTCGCGCTCCTCCCCTTGAAAAGCATACGGTGTGCCTATAAATATGCGGTGCTTGGTTTGATCGTTGTATTCGATCACTCCAAACAGCTTTTTTCTCAAATAATCGGTTTGATCGGTAAAAGGAGACAAAATGCCAATGCTTGGTGCCGCATGTCCGGTGTACTTGCTGTGCCGCTCCACAATTTGCTGCAGCATTTGCAGCAACCGATCCGCTTCCCGGGCATTGACACCCTTCTCGTTCCGGGTACCTGCCACCTTAATGAAACGCAAGCCAATGTCTCGTTCCTTGCCAGGAACGTGGGTCATGATCTTGATGTTCGACCCGTAAAACTGTTCGTTGCTAAAGCGGATGATCTCAGGTTTTGACCGAAAGTGCTCGTCCAAAGCATTGACCTGGTCTCCACGTTCTAAGCGGCTCAGGCACACATCCAGCAGACTTTTTTCACGGTAATTGTGAATAAAATCACCTTTAAAGTTCAAGCCATAATATTTTCTCAGGTGTGCCTGCCGTTCGGTGGAGACAAATGAAAGGTGGCGCAATTGATTGGGATCGCCTACGACCAAAACCCGTTTGGCACGTTGCAAAGCAGGCAATACTGAAGCCATATCGCATTGCGTAGCCTCATCGATAATGACCAGATCGAAGAGTTCTTTTTGGAGCGGTAGGGCCTCATTGAGTTCGGTATGGTTCACCAGCCAAATCGGAAAGGCTTTCAATATGGATTCCCAATTGACCTTGTCAAAAAAGGCTTCCCTTTCCGCCAATCGGCGTGTCATTAAACCTTTGTAAAAATGGCTAAAGGCTTCGTAGTTATTATAATGTTCGCGCTTACGCAGGTATCTTACCTTGAGCCTCAAGTATTCCAACTGGGCATGCCTGAGTTCTTTTTGCAGCTGCAACCATTGTCCTAACACCTTTGGTAACATGAGTGACAAAGGAGAGGTGATTTTCAACTTCCACCTTTTGAAACGAGTATGGAGACTGCTTCGGTTTTCTAACTTAGACCACGATTTACCCCAGTTTAGGTCTTTTTGCGCCTCTTTGTCAAAACGGTTAAACACCGCATTAACATCCTTATTCAAGGAAACCATAGAAGCTTCCTGACGCTTTAGTTCAGCTTTAGCCTGCGAAACTGAAATGGCTGGATAACCGCTAATTAGCTGCTTAACCATCCTGCGAAGCGGTACAATTCGATTGCCCTTCCCACCGACTACAGCCACTTTGGCTAAGCCAATGTCAGCTTCAATTTTCCGGACCACTACATCGATTGCGGGATCTTTCTTAGCGCAAATCAACACACTTTCACCAACCGAAAGGTGCTCTACTGCCACCGCAGCAATTGTAAAAGACTTGCCAGTGCCCGGTGGACCGATGGCCACCGACAATGGAGATTTCGAAGCCGTGGCCACGATATTCTGTTGAGGCTGGCTCAAGCTCACAGGCACCACTCCCCTCCTTACCATTCTGGGTGAACTCGCTGCTTTGTTCAGCAATATTTTGAGCGGTAGCGAATGGTCCTTCAGTTGCCCTAAAAGATCCAATTCATGCAACACACCCAGCGCACCCGTAGGCTTTCGAACCAAACCAAAGCCTCCAACCGGCAACACTTTCCCGTGCCACCGTTGAATTTCGTCGGGGTGAATGGAAGCTCGTAAACGTTTATCGGAATACAACTTGGGGTAGAGCCGCAATTCTTCGGCATTAAGGCCCGGAGCGTATTGCTCTAAGGCCCGGACCAGGTTTCCGATGTTTCCAAAATCAGCTTTTCCCTCCAGCGAGCCCACCAACTTCAGTTCGCTACCGGCATCGAGCCAATCTTTGCTCTGCAACCACTTAAGCAACGGAAAATTCCAGATCCGGCGGTCCAAATCCACCTTAATGAAATAGTCTTCTTCTTTTGCTTCTATGCTGGCAGGGTGAAAAAACAAGGGAGCACAAGTGCGCTGGCTTTTGGTCAGGTTGCCATTGCCCGGACCAATCACTACCGAAGAGAAATAAAGCAACTCTTTTTCGCCGGCATAGAGTTGCAGCTTCTCATAGATTTTCTCGCCCTTTTTGTGCGGCACCGGTAGCAGGGGCATTTCACCGTTCAGCAATTCCTCTTTTACGTAGAGGTGCCGGTGCTCCACCTTTCGGTCATAAAGGTCCCAAACCGCAGTTTCGCGGTTGTCGGCCTGGTAACAGGCCTTGAAATAATTGATGCTTGCCTGCAAGCAATCAGTCCATTAAAGTGCTGAAGGCATCAAATTCCAGGGTTCCTCCCTGCTCTACCAATACCTTCAGCGCCCGGTTTACTTTAGAGGATTCTAAGCCCAGTTTAAGGCCCAATTCCTGGCAAAACGACAATTCTTCGGGATGGGTTTTCAAGTCCATTTGCATCATCATCAAGGCCTGGTAGAACCGTTTACGGTTTTCCATTTCGTCGTATGACCGGCGAAACATCACCATATCGGGATTGGCTACCACTTTGGTAAATTCTTCGGGAGCAATGCCGAGGTGCATGGCTACATTTTTTACCAATACCGCCTCGTGGGCATCTACCTGTCCGTCGGCTTTGGCCAGTTCAATAAGTTCAGCCAGTTGGCTTTTCTTTACTTCTAAATCGGTGCTTGACATGTTGTTGTAAATTAGGGGTTAATGATTGGGAAACCAGTTGTGGTTTCCAGGATGTAATCAATAGTCTTCGGTAGTATTCCACAGCTTTTCAAATTCCGCTTCCAAGGTGCGGACTGCTTTGGGGTCATCGGAAAAAAAGAGGTTTTCCCAATTGTATTCGGCAGCACTTCGGGTCCAGTTGTAGCTACCGCTCAAGAGGGTGTAGCGATCGAAAATCGCAAACTTGTGGTGCATGTGGTGGTCGGAAACATCCATACGCACCGGCACTCCCGCCTGGGCCATGCGGGCGATGTCGGAGCCTTTGTCCAGCGACTTTTCATTGTCGGTAATGATGCGGACCTTCACGCCGAAGCGGTGCCGTTCCATAATTACCTCGACCAGTCGGTTGTCGCTAATGGTAAAAACGCAAATATCAATTCGGGTGCGGGCTGCCTTGAGTTGAGCAATGATGGCATCTCTGCATTCAGGCCCCGGGCTGGTGTAAACGCGTAGCGAAGGCCCTTTTTGCCGAGAGGGCAACAAGATTTTGTTGGCCTCTTCCAGCCATTGAATGACTTCGAGGGTGCTGTGTTCTTTGGTTTTGGCGCGCGCCAGGTCAAAAATCTGTGCCCGGATAACGCCCAGTTCTTGTAGATCGGGGCTTTGCTCCCTCACCAATTCGCGCAAGGCTTTGCGTTCGCCACGGCTCAACCAACCGTCTTCAAACGATTGCTCAAAATAGTGCAGTAGTTCTTCTCTTGGGGTCATGAGTGGTTCAAAAATAGGAAGGACAGTTCGCCTGCCCAACGGTACTCGGAATCATTTGCCGGCTTTCAATTCCTGGATCGAAGCTTCTAATCGGGCCATCCGGTTCATGAGTTCTTCCACGCCATTGCTGCTTTCGGGCTGCAACTGCAGCACACCATTGATACGCCATACCTCTTTCACCAATTTCCAGGACAACTTTTCGGATCCATGGTCTGGGTGATCGGCTTGCAGTTCAACACTGGAACCTTGATGGTGCAGTCTCCTTATTATTATGGTATCCTCCAACACCCACACGTAGCGGTGATTTTCGGGCAATTGTTTCCATTCTTTTGTGGGAACGGGTTCTCCGAACACCAAATCGCCATGCTGTAAGCCTGCATTACCCACCGCCATTTCGTGCCCACGTACCTCTAAAGCTCTGGTGGCGGCTACGATGGGGAAAGGCATTTGCAAAGGGGCCAAAGTGGCCAAATAAGCTTCTTCGTTATAATGACGGCAATACCGTTGTACCTCGTGGGGAAGTACCACCCGAACCACCGGGGGCTGGTCCTCCGCTGCGGTGTTGGTCATGCTGGAAATGCTTTCCGAATTCCAACCTTTGGAGAAGGGTGCGAAGCCCGCCAGCTGGTTGACGGTAATCTCTTTAGTTAGCAAAACCTCCAAGGGTATACTAAAATGGTTAGCTATTCGTGTAGACAAGTCTAATTTTGGCTCGGCTCTCCCCTCTTCGTAGGCTCCGATATTAGCACGCTTAATCTCAAATATTTCGGCAAAAGCAGCCTGAGACAAGCCTTTAACCGTTCTTATTTTGCGGATGTTCTTTCCAATAGATGACATAGAACGAAATTTGCTAATTTTATTAGGATATATAAAATATTTTAGTATATTTGTTAAACAAATTTAGCAAAACAATCCAATTGACAACCCCAATACCCTCCAAAATAAATGGCAGTCCTGCAATCGGGCAGGCTGCCTCCCAAGCCTTGAAAAATCATATTTTTGAAATCCCGCAAGCAATTGCGCCCCCAATACAATTCAATCCATTCAACCAAACTATCGAACACAATATGAAAGACAACTTTATTCGGGTAAAAAAATACCTTTTCGAGCTGGGTTACAACGTAGTAGGAGAAAACGAAACCGACGGACTACTGGTAATCGAAGATGAATCCCTCGGTATTAAGAACCTGGTAATCGGCTGCATGGACCCTATCCTGATCATGGAGCAGATCATTTTTAAGGTGAACAACGACAATCCGGAAATCTACCGGGAATTGCTAAAGAAAAACCGCGATATCGTGCACGGTGCCTTCGTTTTAGATGAGGCTGGGGAAAATGTCATTTTTCGCGACACCTTACAAATCGACAACCTCGACCTGAACGAACTTGAAGGCTCGCTCACTTCCCTGACGCTTTTGCTGATGGAGTACTCGAATGAGATCCTCGAATTTTCCAAGAACTAACATCCTCCCATAACATGAATATTTTGAAAAGATTATTTAAGATCGGTCAAGCTGAGGCCAACTCGGCGATTGACAAATTAGAAGACCCTATAAAATTGACGGAGCAGGGCATCCGTGACATGAAAAAACAATTGGACGAAAGCCTGAAAGCCTTGGCCGAGGTGAAAGCTTTGGAAATCCGCTCGCGCAACGATGTGGAAACCAACCGCAATCAAGCTGAAGACTATGAAAAGAAAGCCATGCTGCTGTTGCAACAAGCGGAAAAGGGCGATCTGTCTCCGCAGGAAGCCGACCGATTGGCGACCGAAGCTTTGCTAAAGAAAGAGCAAGCCGTGAAAGCCGCTGCTACTGCTGCTGAGCAACAAGCACACTTTGCGAAAAATGTTTCGAACCTCGATACTACCGTGAAACGTCTGCGCTCGGAGATTGGCCGCTACGAAAGCGAGTTGAAAACCTTGAAGGCTCGTGTGAAAGTGAGTGCTGCTACCAAGAACCTCAACAAACAGTTGGCGCAAATTGACTCTACCGATACCATTTCGATGTTAGAGCGCATGAAAGAGAAAGTGGCTCAAGACGAAGCCTTGGCCGAATCTTACGGCGAAATTGCCAACGAGAGCCGCACCATCGATCAGGAGATCGATAAAGCACTGGAAAATGCCGACCAGCACCAAGCCAGTGATCAATTGGCTGCTTTGAAAGCCAAAATGGGCTTAAACAAAGCTGACGATTCTAAAAACCCTGAGAGCGAAGGTGGTGCCTAACCCACCTTCTACCTCGCCCCAATAGAAGGAGTTCGGCAAGGTTGCTAGCGCCTTGCCAACTCTAACTGTTCCGCGCTGTAGTGGAATTTGTAAAGACTAGCCTGTAAACCAAACCTCCCCGATGCTAAGAACCTGCTGTCTTCTACTGTTTTTGATGGCCAGCTTTCAACCTGGCTATAGCAACCGAACCTCTCCCATGCCCCAGCTCGGGGAGGTCTCGGCAGCAGTAGAAACCATGGCGCCTGTGGATTGGGACAGCCGAGGGACCGAACAATCGCTTCTTTGGCGTTGTGTGCTGCCCCAACCGCCCAAGATGAAAATGATCCGCAAGTTGCTGCATTTACAATCGGTGAGGTTGACCCATCGGGCCAACTTTTACCGTCAACATCCGAAGGCCTATTATGCAGTGCGCAACCGAGCGGATCGCCTGTTCACCTCCTCCTCCAATCCTTTAACCCAATTACACCCCAGCCATGAGCGAATTGTTTGATCTTGCTTTTTCAGGGGCCAATTTTGTCCCCACCTTTCTTCTGGTATTCTGTGTTGGGTACTGGTTGGTTGTGGCTGTTGGACTGATTGATACCAGTGCCATTGACATCGATTTGGACTTAGACTTTGATACGGATGTAGAAGTTGAGGCCGATGTGGACATGGAAGGAGACGCTCAATCAAACATTGAATGGCTCAACCAGGTACTCTATTTCTTCAATTTAGGCAGGGTGCCCTTCATGTTGTTTTTGACCTTTCTGTCTATTTCAATGTGGGTTATTAGCATGGAAGCCAATGCCTTTTTGGGCAATTCTTCCTGGTTAATTGGGTTGGCCATTTTGGTCCCGACCTTTATTGTTAGCCTGTTCATTTCCAAGTTTTTGACCATCCCATTCGTGAAGTTGTTTCAAAAACTGGAAGATGAGCCTTTGACCTCTGAAGATGCTGTAGGAAAAATATGCACTGTGATGACCAAGGTAAGCTCTCATGGCATTGCACAAGGCGAAGTCAACATTGATGGCACCTTTCTCACCCTATATATCAAAACCCGAGAAGGTATAGAGATTCCATCAGGCGATACTGCCTTAGTCATTCAGCATTTTGAAAAAGACGATTATTACCTCGTTGAACCTTATCAATAAACCTTTTAAAGCTTTTACATTAATCCCAATTCAATAAACCAACTAACTATGCTAGACAATCCTCTCTTTATAGGAATATCAATCGCTGCAGTCGTTTTTCTGCTGCTGCTGGCTATGGTATCCAAATGGTACCGAAAGGCCGCGCAAGGGCAAGCCCTTGTAAAAACGGGTGTAGGCGGCACCAGAGTTTCGTTCAATGGAATGATCGCCATTCCAGTTTTTCACCGCGTGGAAATCATGGACCTTTCGCTCAAAACCATTGTTATATCCCGCGAAGGGCAAGACGGACTGGTTTGTAAGGACAATATGCGAGCCGATATAAAGATGGCTTTCTACATACGAGTAAACCCTCAAAAAGACGAGGTGCAAAAAGTAGCGCAAGCAGTAGGATGTGCGCGCGCTTCCAGCCACGAAGGAATGGTGCAGCTCTTTGAAGCCAAATTCTCCGAAGCTTTGAAAACCGTAGGAAAGCAGTTCAATTTCGAAGATCTCTATGCCTCCCGCGAAGAGGTGAAGAATGAAATCCTCAAAGTTTCTGCCAAAGATTTGAATGGATTCAAGCTCGATGATGCGGCCATCGACTATTTGGAGCAAACCCCACTGGGGGCATTAGACGAAAACAACATCCTCGATTCGGAGGGTATCAAGAAGATTACCGAGCGCACCGCTTCGCAAAAGATCTTGAGCAATCAAATTGAGCGCGACAAGCAAAAAACCATCAAGCAGCAGGATGTAGAAGCACGCGAAGCCATTTTGGAGCTGGAAAAGCAACTGGCCGAAAAAGAAGAAAAACAAAAGCGAGAGATCAACATCATCAAGGCCCGCGAGGAGGCCGAAACCGCCAAAGTGCAGCAAGAAGAGTTGCTAAAATCGGAACGGGCCCGTATTGTGACCGAAGAGGAAGTAGAAGTAGCCACCCAAAACAAAGAGCGGGAAGTGATTGTGGCCCAGCGCAACAAAGAGCGTACTTCGGTAGTAGAGGGCG